>DASVHB010000237.1:0-4651 GCA_036379195.1 Pirellulales bacterium | reverse complement strand
GCCCAGGTTGTCGCCAAACTCGTTGTTAGCAGCGCCGGGCAAGGTGCCTGGAAAGTTCTGTTCGGCCTGCTGCAGATAGTTCACCCAAAACGTTTCGCCATTGGCGTCTGGCTCGCGTCCCAGCAGCTCGCGATAAGCGTTGCGGACAAAGGTTTGGTCGCTGCCGTCGGAAGCGACCGGCGGCATAAAGAAGGCCGTCGCCGCTGGAGCGGAAGCCGGACCCGTCGCCGCCGGCTGTGTAGTGGGATCTGCCGAAAGCATCGCTCGCTGTTCGAGCGATTCCAATCGTGCGCGGCCGGCGCGGGCCCGGTGCGAAGATGAACGGCGCGAGGGCCGTGAACGAATATCGCCTGCGCCATTCCACAGGCGCGCAATCCAAGCGTACATGATCTCTGCTCCCTTTTTCGATGTTTCGCGAAGCGTTGCCCCGAAGAGGTTTCGCGGGCCTCTTTTTTCCGCGAATCGCTTCTTGGATTTAAGACAGGGCAACTTGCGGGCCAAAACCATTACGGAGTCGAACGGTAACTGCCTCATCGGCTGGTGGCTGCGTCGGAGGCTTGCCGGTGCCCCGGAAGCGGATGAGCCGAGGCATCGCTTAGGCTCTGCCCAGCCACCGGGGCATTGACGAACTCGTTCGTCGCGCGGGCGCCCGATGTTTTCCGATTGAACCAGCGCCGGCCAGAACGTTGAAGCGGCGGCCGAGGTCGCCCAAAGTGGACGAGCGGTTTGTGGCATGCTTGTGGCTGGCTCAGCGTGTCCGCTATGCTGAAGAAGAATCGCTTCTCGATCTTGTCAGCATGGAATCATGGCCTGCCGAAACCTCGCCCGTTGTTGCTGTCTTTGGCTGTTTGCCCTGTGCTGCGCGATTGCGTCGGCGGACGACGAGCAGCCGCGCGAGTCGCGGTCCGCCGCCGAGCAAGACCAGCGGCAGCAACAAATCGAAGGCTTGATCGCCGAGCTCGGCGCCGCCGATTACTTTGCGCGGCAGCGCGCTCAGCAAGAGTTGGCGGCCATCGGCTTCGAAGCCTTCGACGCCCTGACCGCGGCGGAAAATCACGAAGATATCGAAATCAGTCTCCGCGCACGCTACCTGGTGCGATTGATGCAGGTAGCTTGGGTGGTGGAAAGCGACCCGCCGGAAGTCAAGTCGCTGCTGGAGGATTACGAGAGCAAAAGCGAACCGGAACGAGTGGCTCTGATTCGTCGCCTGGCCGGGCTGGAAGACAACGATGGCCTGGCGGTGTTGTGTCGCATGGTGCGGTTTGAAAAGTCGCTCATCCTTTCCAAGCAAGCGGCGGCCGCCATCATCGCGCAGCATCTGCCCGATGATGAGAACGCTTCGCGGCGTCGCGTGCAGACCATCCGCCGCATCGTGGGCCGCGCCTCGCGTCCGGCTGCCGTCTGGCTGCAAAACTATTTAAGCGGTGCGGAAAACCCGGCTGCCGCCATCGGTCCGTGGGAAAAGCTCGTGGCCCGCGAAGAGCGGCTGGCGCTCGATGCGCCCCAGCAGACGCGCCCCGAGCTGGTCGGCGCATTGCGGCGCGAGCTGGCGGTGCTCTTGCGGCGGGGAGGCCGCGATGACCAGGCGAACGCCATGTTGCAGAAGATTGTCTCCCACGAACCGGAAACCGCCGCAAGCGAAGATCTGATCGAGTTGCTCGATTGGCTGGCCGATCAGCAAGCGTTCGCCGCTGTCGACCAGGCCCTCGCGCGGTTCAGCGAGCGATTTGATAATGAACCGCTGATGCTTTACGCCTTGGCGCGAGTCCGCCAGACCCAGGGCAAACAAGAGCTTGCCAAAGAAGCGGCGGCAAAAGCGCTGGCGCTCAACGATGGCCGCGACAACGGCGCGGCGGCGCATTTCGCGGTCGCCCAGCAATTGATGCAGCGCTATTGGTCAAGCTTCGCCTTGGACGAACTGCGCCGCGTGATCGACTTGGCGAAGCCCGGAGAGCGCGAGTCACTGCTGGCCTATTACCGGGTAAGCGAAATGCTGCACGACCAGGGGCAAGACCTCGAAGGGGCCAAGCTTCTGGAGACCGGCGTCGCTGGCGCCGACGAAGCCGCCCGCGAAATGGGAATCGACCCGCCGACACAATTCAGCAAGTTGATGCGGGCCCGCATGCACTTCTTTTACGCCTGCGATTTGTCGTCGGCCGGCGACAAACCGGAGCGGGTTGAGCATCTGGTGGCGGCGCTGGAGAATGATCCCACCGACGCCGATGTGCTGATCGCGTTGCACCGCGAAAAAGACCTCGAACCCGCGCTGCGCGACAGCACGCGCGAAAAAATCGCTAAAGCGGCCGACGAGTTTCGCTCGCGGCTTCAGCAAGAACCCGATGATCCCAGCCCGTACAATCAATTGGCCTGGTTGCTCGCGAATACCGACGGCGACCGAAACGAGGCCCTGCGCTGTTCGCAGAAATCGCTGGAGTTGGTGCGGGCCGATCCCGATTCCACCGGCAGCGAGGCCAGTCTGCTCGACACCTTGGGGCACTGCTATTTTGCCTTGGGCGATTACGAGAACGCGGTGAAGTATCAGTCGCGGGCGGTCAAGCTCGATGAGCGATCGGGCTTGATGAGCAAGGCATTGAACGAATTCCGCGCGGCCCTCGAAAAATCACCTCCCCAAAAACGCCAACCATGATGAAACGTATTTTTGCCCGAAGCTTGGAGTTCGGCGTGGTCGATCAGGGTCACGGGCCGCCGGTGTTGTTGGTGCATGGTTTTCCCTTGAACCACACCATGTGGAATGGGCAGCTCCCCGTATTCGCCGAGCGACATCGGGTGATCGCGCCCGATCTGCGCGGCTTCGGCTCGAGCGTCGATACCGAGGGCACGGTGTCGATGGAAGATTATGCCGACGATCTGGCCGACATCCTCGACAGTTTGCAGGTGCGCGAGCCGGTGGTCTACTGCGGGCTGTCGATGGGCGGCTATATCGGCTGGCAGTTTGTCCGTAAATATCGGCAGCGATTACGCGGCCTGGTGCTGTGCGACACGCGGGCCGCGGCCGATGCGCCCGAAGTCGCGGAGGGCAGAATAAAAATGGCGGAGCAGGTCATCGCCGACGGCACGCAGCCAGTGGCCGACGGCATGGTGTCGAAGGCCCTTTCGCCGAGGACCATGAGCGAGCGCCCCGAAGTGGTCTCCGCGGTAAAAGGCATGATTTTGTCGTCCGACCCCACCGGCGTGGCCGCAGCCCAGCGTGGCATGGCGGCCCGGCCCGATGTCACCCATCAGCTAGGCCAGCTTGATTTGCCCACGCTGGTCATCGTGGGGTCCGACGACTCGCTTACTCCAGTCGCCGAAATGCGCGGCATCGCCGAGGCGATTCCAGGTGCGCGATTCGTGGTGATTCCCGACTCCGGACATCTTTCGCCCCTGGAGAATCCGCAAGCGTTCAACGCGGCATTGGCGGAGTTTCTCGATGGGCTGGACAAGTAACGTGCAGCTTGTTGCGTTACACTAAGTGAGGCCATCTCCATCTCGATTCCTGAGGAACCTTATTTATGCAACCCGCTACGTCACACCGTCGGCAGTTTCTCGCGAAGTTTGCCGCGGGAAGCGCCGCCTTCTTCACCGTGCCCGGATTGTTTGCCGAAGAACTGGTTCGCACTCCGGCCCAAACCGAAGGTCCGTTTTATCCGGACCATTTGCCGCTGGATACCGACAACGATCTGCTGGTGATCAATGACGACGTCACGCCGGCCGTGGGCGAGATCACGCACCTCACGGGCCGGCTGCTCGACGCCCGCGGCGAGCCGATCAAAAACGCCACGATCGAAATCTGGCAGGTGGACAGCCGCGGGGCCTATTTGCACAGCGGCAGCAGCAACCGCGACCGGCGCGACCAAAACTTCCAGGGCTTTGGGCGGTTCCTCACCGGCTCGACCGGCGAATACTATTTCCGCACGATCAAGCCGGTGGCTTATCCGGGCCGCACTCCGCACATTCACTTTGCCGTCAAGCGCAAAGGGCGAGACAAGTTCACCACGCAGTGCTATGTCAAGGGCGATCCCGGCAATCAGCGTGACGGCGTTTTTAACCGCCTCGGCGACGGCAAATCCCGCCAAGCCGTGGTCGTCGATTTCGCGCCGATCAAAGATTCGACCATCGGCGAGTTGGCGGCGAAGTTCGACATTGTGCTGGGCGTCACGCCCGAGAGCTAAGCCACGCTGATGCCGCAAAAACCGTTCGACGCGCGCTCTCCGATGGTCATCGTTTCGCCCGCCTCGTTCATCGACCCGGCGGCGCTGATGCGCATTAAAAACCTGCAACTTCGGGCCAAGGCGGTCGTCGAGGGGTTTTTCAGCGGCCTGCATCGCAGCCCCTATCACGGCTTCTCGGTCGAGTTTAGCGAGTATCGCCAGTACACGTCGGGCGACGATCTGCGGTTTCTCGATTGGCGATTGTTCGCCCGGAGCGACCGTTATTACATCAAACGGTTTGAAGACGAGACGAACCTGCGCTGCTACCTGTTGGTCGATGCCAGCCGCTCGATGGGCTACGGCTCGCTGGCGTACAACAAGGCCGAATATGCCAAGACGGCGGCGGCGACGTTGGCCTATTTTCTGGCCGCTCAGCGCGACGCGGTGGGGCTGGTGACATTCGACGAGCGGATTCAAGAGTATCTGCCCGCGCGTTATCG
>DASVHB010000236.1:0-2546 GCA_036379195.1 Pirellulales bacterium | reverse complement strand
GAACCTGGCAGGCGGCGACATCTTGGGCGGCACCATTACTGCCTCCGGCGGCGCGGCCTTGGTCATGACCGCCAGCAGCACGCTTGACGGCGTGACGCTCGATGCCGATCTTTCCGTGCCCGACAATTCCGCGCTCACCGTGAAGGATGGCTTGACGCTCAATGGCACGCTCACGATGACTCATTCGGGCACCTACAACCTCACGCTGGTCAACTTCTCGGGCACGCAGACGCTCGGTGGCACCGGCACGGTGCAGTTCGTGAACACCAACAACTATGCCAGCTACAACAACGTGCTGCAGCCGGTCGACGGCGGCACGTTGACGATCGGTCCCGGCATTACCATCCACGGTCAGCGCGGCACGGTGGGCGCTCCCGGTGACTTCTTCGGCTCCACTCCTTTGCCGCTGGTGAATCAAGGAACGATCGAGGCCGACGCTGCCGGGCAGACGATCCTCGTCACCGGCAGCAGCGTGACCAACAGCGGTACGCTGGCGGCCAGCGGAGGGAAACTCAGTGTCAGCGGCCTCGCGTCGCCAATGGCGGGCACGCTTTCCGCGGGGGTCGGTGGTGTGATTTCCATCAATGGCAATCTTACGATCGATCCTGCCGGCATTGTGAATGTCGATCTCGGCGGCGCCGCTGCGGGACAGTTTGGCCAGATTCAAGTCACCGGCGCGACAACGCTCGGCGGAACACTGAATTTGGCCCTGGCCGGCGGTTATCAACCGGCTTCGGGCGATTCGCTGAAGATTATTACCTTCACCTCGCACACCGGCACGTTCGCCACGGTGAACGGCGCCAGCATTTCGGCCAACCTGGTATGGGCGCCGGTGTATGAGTCGCAAGACGTGATGCTCGTCGCGGGTTCGCCGCAATTGGCCGATGTGGCAGCACCAGACGGCAGCAAAACGCCGTCCTTACCGCCTTCTCAAGAGAGCGAGATTTCGCTTCCCATCGTAAGTGCCTTGGAACAGGCGGCAATCGACCACTGGGAGGCGGCGGGGCTCGATCCAAGATTGGTAGCGCTGCTCCGCTCGGTCGATGTGAGCATCGCTGACTTGGGCAACGACGTGCTGGCGATCACCGCTGGCAACCACATCATCCTCAGCGACGACGCCGATGGATATGGCTGGTTCGCCGATCCTATCGCTCCGGATCATGGCGATTTCGCGCCGACCTCGAACGATCATGTCTTCTCCGCGCTGGCGGGCACGGGCGCCGCGGGGAGGTTCGACCTGTTGACGGTGATCGACCATGAGCTGGGGCACGTGCTTGGGCTGCCCGATCAAATGCGAGGCGATGATTTGATGCAGCAACTTCTGGCGCCGGGCGTGCGGAAGACTCCTTCCAACGCGGACATCGATGCCGCAAGCGGCGGAGAATAAGAACCAGCGGCTCATTGCACCCGCACGCCGTAGCTCTTGAGCGCGGCGATTTGCTCGTTTTTAGCGGCGTCGCTCAGCGGGTTGTCGGCCAGGTCCAGCCGCAGGTAAGGCGCGAAGCGTTTTTCACCCTCGGCGTCGGCCTTGGCCGAGGCCACCAGCGGTCCCAGGTCTTGAATCTTGTTTCGCTCCAGAAACAACATGCTCAGCCGCTTGAAGTTGCCCAGCGTGGCGATGTCCGCGATCTGATTGTCGCTCAGCTTCAACAGCGAAACGTCCTTCAGCTCGGCCAAGGGAGCGAGGTTCGTTACCTGGTTCTTCGATAGATCGAGCGATGAAAGCTTGGCGAGTTTGGCCAGCGGCGCCAGCTCGGCAATCTGGTTGCCCGACAGATACAGGGCCGACAGCTTTGTAAGCGGCTCGAGCGACGGCAACGCGGCAAGCTGATTGTTCGACAACTCCAGGTATTGCAGGGCCTTGAGATTGGCCAAAGGCGCGGCGTCGGTGAGCTTGTTGTTCGAGAGATCGAGCGACTGCAAGTTCGCCAGGTCCTTCAACGGCGTGACGTTGGCCACCGAGTTTTGCGCCAGATTGATCAGTTGCAGGTTGGTACACTTTTCGAGTCCGGCCAGGTCGGCAATGCCCTTGCCTTTGGCTTCCAGGATGAAGACCTTCCGCAAATCGTCGTCGGTCAGTTCGGTGCTCGGGTCTTTCTTGTCAAACAGCATGGCTCGCACGGCCAGCTCCAAATTCTTGTCGGCGAAAGGTCCCGCCCAGGCGGGCGCCAGCAAAACCAGCACCATCATCAGACCCAAGACCGACGGCAACGATAGGTGTTTCATCGAGGTTGTCTCCGTGTTCGTCGTTTGTAATCAATTGCTATTGTAATCCGCGGCTCCGGCCGGTTCAGTATAACGCATGCAAGCCCCCATTTCAGCCCGCTCGCCCGCCGTTCGGCTTACGCTGGCGTGTCTGGCACTGCTGGCGGCGTTTATTGGCGGCCACTTCGCACTGCGGTGGATGATGCTTCACACCGGGCTGGTGTTGGGGGCGGTGCGGCCGGGCGTCAAGGTCTATCGCATCGTTCCGCTTTATGTTTATTGGCATCCACATTACAAGACGGGATTGCTGATCGCGGTTGCCGTGTTGGCTGCTTTTTTAT
>DASVHB010000235.1:0-5909 GCA_036379195.1 Pirellulales bacterium | reverse complement strand
CATCGATCGGCTGCGGCAGCGGCAGACCCAGCCGCGATCGCAATTGATTGAAATCGAAGTTCGCCTGCACGCCCAATTCCAGCAGAGCGATCGCCGCCAGCACTTTCACCTGCCGCGCGGGATCGCCGGCGGCTTGCTGCGGCGATGCGCCGCCCAGCGCCGGATGGGGCGCCGCCGGCCAACGCTCGAGCAGCGCGCGCTGGACGGCCTGCAGACGCACCGTCATCGCGGTGTCGCTCGGCGTATCGGGCGGAAGGTGCAATCGCAGCATCAAACTGGCCTCGACCGCCGGAATGCCACCGACGTTGAGCTCAGGTTCGGCCTCGTTCATCCACTGGCCGACCAGGCCACGAGCGGCCGCCGTGGCGGCTTCGAGCTGATTGCGAAAGGCCAGAATCTCCACCCGCGCCTCGCGGTCGGTCTGGCGGCCAAACAGCAGCACATCGCCCAGCACTTCGGCCGCGGCATCGAGCGTCATGCCGGCACCGCTTTCCGGCATCGCTCGATCGAGCAGCGAATAAACGTTGCGCGGAGGCGGCTGATCGGAATCGCCCCAGTTCAATGCGGCAGGAGACACCGCCAGGGCCTGCCGCGACGCCGCCAGCCGCGCCGAAACCTCCTCGAAATTGCTGATTGGGTAAGGCACGCACACGCGGTCGATCAGCGCGTCGGTCACACGCGGATCGAGCGACTGGGCCAGCATTTCGGCGTCGACCGCATCGTCTAAGGGCACCGCTTGCGAAGCATAGGTGGCCAGCGCCTCGGCTGCTCGCTCGTTCTCCGCTAAATACGCCCACAATACGCCCAGCGTCCGCCAAATGGCAGACGCTTCCGGCTGTCGCTTGCTGAGATCGGCCAGCCGATCGGCAGCCGAGAGCCACAGCCCACGATTGGCATCGCCGAGCGCCTCGTCGAACTCGCTCTTCCACGATGCCGACGCCGGCGCGGTATCGAACGACCAGGTGGTCCGTAGAGTCAGCGGGATTTCGGCCGCGAACTGCGCTTGCACCATCAGTTCCGTGGCGGTGCGCGACTGCGGGTCGATCTGCAACAATAAGATGGTGTGGGCCAAACCAGCCAGCGGCCAATCGCCCGCCAACAACGAGGCGGCCACTAGGTGCAGCGCTTGTTCGACCCGCTCGGGCACTTGGCCCCCCGAAGCCGAGTTCACAATTGCCGCCAGCGCCTGGTGGAGCGGCTTGACTGCGGCCATCGGCCCGTCGTGATCGACCGCCGCCATGGCGAACGATGCCAGCGCTACCGGGTTGTTCGGTTGATTTTCAAGCAGCGCATCAGCCGCTTGGCGCGCTTCGGCCGATTGCCCCAGGCTGGCCTGCACCAGCACCTTTGCCGTTTGCAGGCAAGCGCGGTCTGGGCATTTGGCTTCGACCTGCGCGATGTAGTCGAGGCACGCCTGCCGTTGGTCGGCCGAGAGCATCCGCTGGATTTTATCCAGCTCGTTGACCAGGTCGGGGCAGCAGAATTTGATTTTTTTTCCGGTGCCGCCCGGACAGACGCTGTAAGGGTCGATGGCCATGGTGGTGGCTGGTTGGCTAGTGGCTGGTGACTGGTGGCTGGTGAGTGGTGGCTGGTGAGTGGTGGCTGGTGAGTGGTGGGCTGGTGAGTGGTGGCTGGGTGGACCACAAGGCAACGGCTCTGTGGGGAATGCCCTCCGTGGCATTCCGCCGAGGTGCAATCGGCGCCACTGAGCCTTCTCAGAACGCCACGGAGGGCGTTCCCTACAGACATTCAAATGCGACGCAGAACCGAGTTGTCATGCTTAGCTGGGCGCCAGGGCGCTGCGCTTTTCGTCGATCAACTTCAAAAGCGCTTTCATCGGGTCGGCGAACTTTTTCAGTCCTTCGGCCATCAACGTCTCTTCGAGCTTTTTGATATCGACCAACCGGTCGATTTCGTCGAGCACGGCCTGCGGAGGCATCTGGTCGACCTGGCGCGTGATGGTGCGGCCGCTTTTTTCGACCGCGTCGTTGGTGGCCGGCGGATTGGTTTCTATATCGCTGCCGGCGAACGCTTCGACATACTTCCACGGCGGGTCTTCTTTTTTCTTGGTGCCGGTGCTGGCGAAGATCATCTCTTGTTTCAGCGGCGTCTTCTGATCGGCCCAAAAATCGCGGTTCTCTCGCCAGATGCGCTTGGCGTTGACAATGCCCACCATGCCCTGAGCGGCGGACGAAAGCTGCGGCACCGCCTTTTCGGTGTAGACGTCGAGCCGCGAGACAAAGATGCTGTAGACGCTCTTGAAGTGCGTCAGCCCGGCTTTGCGCCGCTGCGCGCCGCGCCAGATGGCATTGCGGGCTTCCTGGTATTGCCGCGACGAGAAAATGAGCGTCACGTTCAGCGTCACGCCCGACGCCGCCAGCTCTTCGAGCGCGGCTAAGCCGGCCGGTGTTGCGGGCACTTTAATCATGCGGTTTTTATGCCCCGCCGACCAATGCTTGCCTAGCTCGATGTAGCGAGCCACCCGATCTTTGTGCGGCGGGCCCTGCTGCAGGTCTTCCAGCAGGGGGTCGAGCTCAAAGCTCACGTAGCCGTCGTCGCCCTGGGTTTGCTCCCAGACCGGCAGAAAAACTTCCTGGGCGTGCTTCACCAGGTTGTCGGTGGTGTGCCAGGCAATGTCTTCGTCGTCGAGGCCGTCGCGCATCAGTTGCTCTAGCTCTTCGTCGAACCGACCGGTCTTGATCAGGTCGGAAATGATGATGGGATTCGACGTGGCGCCGGTAGCGCCCAAGGCCCGGTTTTTTTTGACCAGCTCGGGATCGATCGAATCCAGCCAGAGCTTGGTGCCGGTGGCGATGAGACTTTTCAGGGAAGATGCCATGGTCAAACTCCTTCGATGAGGGTGAATCCTCTCCAAACATAACAAATGGCAGCCCCACCGCACACCCCTGAGCGGTGAAGGGCTTCGGCAGGCGACGAAGGTGGGAATGCAGGAAATCGCAGTTTGGCAAGCAACTTGCATCGCCTAGGGCCGGCATCGCCGCGCTGGGCTAATCAGCCCAGCCGTATTCACACCGAACACACCGATTGAGGAGAAGAGTCAATGTGGTCCGATGAACAACAGCAACCCGTCACCGAAAACGCTCCGAAGGGAAAAATCGGCTGGGCGGTTCTTTGGCTCTTGGGGGTACCGTTGCCGGTTTTGATTGTGCTTTACTTTTTGACGGGCGGCGGCTGCAGCAACTGACCGCGCCCGCCCGATTTCGGCTAGTGTGCCCAAACTAACCCGAAGTGCAAGCGAGGAAGTGCTCAGATTCTGCCTCGCTTGCGCTTCGGGTTAGTGTCGCTTCGGTCTAGGCCAACTCAACTTTAGGATCCTACTCAGTTTCGGCGGCAATTTGGCAGTCGGGGTCCGCGAGGTTAGACTAAGCGACGTTTATATTTCGTCGTCGTCTTATTTTGGCCTGGCACGAGGACCCGGGGAATGGCCGAGCATGAAACAGGCGCCGTCGCGCCGCCGCCCGAACGTTCGCATTTGGGGTGGATCCTCTCCGCTGGCATCGTGCTGATGCTCGTGGTGTGGACCTATATCTTTTTTGGCCGCGACGGCGTCGAGTGGTGGGGCAAGCTGGCGGCCACCGTCGTGGTGGTTGTCTCCATCGCATTTACCTGGCGGTGGCGGCGACAGCGGTTGCGCAAGCAGCTTGAAGTGCTCGAGCGTTGGGCCGACCAGCAAGATCGCCGCCCGCTACCTTCCCGGCGCTGAACGGCGCCAACCGGCGTTAGCCGCAGTGACAACTGGCGTTAGCCGCAGTGAGTCGAGAACCACCACCACCGGCGGCAAAGGACGCGTTGGGGGTGGTGCCGCCGCGATTAGCTGTCGGCCATCTCTTGTTGTGGACGGCGTGTTGCGCCGTCTTTCTCGGCTTGGCTCGGTCGCTCGCCGCGCGGCACGCGGGCACCGTGGGTGCGCTGGTGCTCCTGTTGGTCGCCGTGGGTTATGCCACGGCCTGGATGGGTATGGCCATCTCAGTGTGGCGGATTCTGCGGGGCTCGCGCTGCGCGTTTGAGCCAGGCCAGTGGCTGCTGGCAATCGAGGGCGTCACGCTCGCTTTGCTTGTCGCCGAACGATCGGTGCGTTCGCCGGTGCTCCGCAACCCCTGGGCGATCGTCGACGCGCTCACCGCGTGTTTGTTGTTGCTGCCGCTGTTTAGCCGCAAGCTGCCCGCCAAATGGAAATGGCTGTTTGGCATGCTGGCGCTGGCCCACGCCTGGCCGCTGGCGGTTGTCGGTCTTGATGCCTGGGCACGAGCACCCCAAAAACTGGTCTGGCTGGCAGATCAGTTTTCGGCGAACCGCAAGCAAGCTTTCGCCGCGGCCGCCGCGGTGTCGCTGGCGCTGGCCGACCACTGGGCGGGCCGCCGTTGGGGCTGGCTGCACTGGGTCGGCATTGCCAATGCGGTCTGGTTGGCTCTGCTGCCCGCGATCTGTGCTTGGTTGGTATCATTCGGCGGCGGGAAGTAATCAGCCGAGCGCGGTGTTTGACTTTGCGGTGAAAACCCGTACCGTAAAGGTGGATGCCTTTCCCGCGCGAAACAGGAGGCCGGCCATGCGAAAGGTCGAGAACGGGGCGCTGGCGGAGGAGCAGTGGCTATCGTCGCCGCGGTTGCGGTTGCAGCTTTACCGCCGCCGCCGTTGGGTGCAACGGCGGCGCGAGGTTCCCTGTTGGCTGGCGAGCCTGTTTTTGCATTTGCTGGCCGTGATCGTCCTCGGGTCGATCGTCGTGCCAATCTCGCGGCACGCCCGTTTCGCCGAAATGCTGCTCAGTTTTTCCAGCGGCGACGCGGGCAGCGCATCGTCTCCGCCAGCGGTGTTGATCGCCAGCGAGACCGCCGCTGAAACCAACGACGTGAAACCGCCAGACGCGTTCGATGCCCCAACCGTCTCCCCGCCGCCCGTCGATCTTGCCACGCCGGCGGAAACCGACTCTCGTTCGCGATCGGCGAACGAAATCGGTGTGGCCTCCTTCAACCTTGATGCGCCAGTCGCCGCGGTCGCGGCCGAGCCTCCGGGCATTCAGCCAAAGCCCGAAACTCCGCCGCTCAGTGACCTTGAAATCGCCAACAACGTTGCCGAGCAGGCGCGCAATGATGCGATCGTCGAGCGGTTTATCGCCTACGACATCGGCAGGCTGCCGGGCGAAGCCGGTCAACAGGCCAGACGCGATTTCGATCGGCTAAGCTATGCGGCGATTCCTTCGCTGGTGCGCGGCTTGAACCGCGCGGCGCAGATCCACGCGAGCTGCCCGGTGATGGTCATCTCTAACAAACTTGACCAGGCGTTGCGAGACAATCACGACCCCGCGATGCTCAGTTACGCGCTCGATCATCTAGGCGAGGGGGTGCCGAGCAATGCGCCGCATTACGATCGCCTGCAAACGTTGTTCGACAACTGGCGGGGCGCCGCTCCCAATGCTTTGCGGCCCGTGGCGGTACAAACCGTGTTGCAAACGTTGCAAAGCCGGCGGCTCGACGCGCGACTGAAGGCCGCCGCTTCGCTGCTCGAAAACTCCGGTCAACTTAGAGAGCCAGACAAACCGGTCGTCGCCTGGATCATGATTCACTGGTTGACCAGCAAGAACCCCAAGCTGCGCGAGGCGGGGCATCGCGGCCTGGTGGCGTTGACCGATGGCATCGACCTTGGCCCGGAACACCCGGGCAATTCGGACGAGCAACAAGCGGCGGCATGCCGCTGGTCGATGCACTTCGATGCCGAGCGGTTTGAGGCGGCTGCCCAGTCGACGCTCAAAACGGCCCGGCATCTGGCTGAAACCGGTCATCGCGACGCGGCCATGCGCTACTATCGCAAGCTGGCGCGCGAATACGAAGGCACCACCGCCGCCGCGCACGCCGATGCGCTTCGCCCCGTCGGCCATTTAAGCCGGAAATAGG
>DASVHB010000234.1:0-9205 GCA_036379195.1 Pirellulales bacterium | reverse complement strand
GCGACCCCAACAGCGCCACCAACCAGTGGTTCGTCAATCTGGTAGATAATTCGCAAGGTTTGAGCCTGAACAGTCCTTCGGGCGGATATGCGGTGTTCGGCCAGGTGCTGGGCAATGGCATGAGTGTGCTCGACCAGATCGCCGCCTTGCCCACCACGAATGTCGATAACGGTACGTTCAGCCAACTGCCACTCGGCCCGGGCAGCCAGCTCGTGCGGATCAGCTCGATCACCGTCGATAGCATCGACGGCACGGTGTTTAGCGACACCAACGCCAACGGGCAACTCGACGCGGGCGAGCCGCCGCTGGCCGGACGCCGCGTGTTCGTCGATATCGACGGCACCGGCACGCTCGACGCCAACAACCCTTCGGCCACCACCGATGCCAGCGGCAATTTTTCGTTCACCGGCATCGCGCCGGGCACCTACACCGTGCGCGAGATCGTGCCCAGCAGCGGCACGCTGACCACTGCCGTGCAAACGGTCACCGTGGCCGCCGACCAAACGGCCTCGGGCGTGATTTTCGGCGAGCGACCGTCGATCGTGGGCAATGTGTTTATCGATGCCAACGGCAACGGGCATTTCGACGCCGGAGAGCTGCCAGCCGCAGGGCGGACCGTGTTTCTCGATGTCGATGGTTCGGGCGCGCCCGACAGCAGCAACCCCTCGGCCACCACTGACGCCGGCGGCAATTTTTCGTTCACCAGCTTGGCGCCGGGCAATTATACAGTGCGCGAGGCGCCGCCCTCGGGCATCAGCTTGACCACGCCGGCGCCGACGGTGACGGTGCAAGTGGGGCAGACGGTCAGCGGCGTCGCGCTGGGTGAGACCGCTCCGCCGCTTACGGCCAACCAGCGTTTTGTGGCGGCGCTATTCCGCGACCTGTTGGGCCGCGCCGCCGAACCGCAAGCCATTCAATATTGGGGCGGCCAGATCGACGCCGGCCAAAGCCGGCTGGCTACCACGCTCGCCATCGAGATGAGCCAAGAATATCGCAACGACGTGGTGCAGGCGCTGTATCAGCAATATTTGCACCGCGCCGCCGACCCGGCGGCCCTGGCCGCCGGCAGCGCCGTGCTGGCCAGCGGCGGCACGCCCGAGCAGATCGAACTGGTGCTGGTCAGCTCCGACGAATACTTTGTGAATCGGGGGTCGAGCAACGGCCCGGGGTTTTTGAACGCGCTCTATAGCGATTCGCTGCACCGCCCCGCCGACGCCGCGGTGCAAAGCTTCTTGGCGGCCGAAGATTTCACCAATCCGGCGGTGCGGGCGCACGTGGCCCAGGCCGTGTTTAGCAGCGACGAATTCCTGAGCGACCTGGTGAGCTTTCCGGGAACGCCCAGCGGCGGGCCCGCTTTGCAAGGCTGGTATCAAGCTTACTTGGGCCGCGACGCCGATAGCGCCTCGCTGGCCCAGGCGGTGCAGCTTCTCCGCGGCGGGCAAACCGACCTGCAGGTGATTGCCGAAATCGTCGCTTCCGGCGAATATTACGATCGGGCGACACAAGCCTAAAACAGGGGCCCACGAAAGGAAACGATCATGCGATCTCACCTCTGCACCTCGGTCGTTGGCCGCGCCGCCGCGGTCTTGGTTGCGTTCATGACAACTTCATCGGCTCATGCCGCCGATGAATACGAAATCGACCCCCTGCATTGCTCCGTCAGCTTCAAAGTATCGCACTTGGGATTAAGCTGGATACACGGGCGGTTCAACCAGGTGTCGGGCGGATTCAATTTGTCGTCGAAAAGTCCGTCGTTCTCGCTGGCCATTCAGGCCGACAGCATCGACACCAACAACTCGAAGCGCGACGAGCATCTGCGCAGCCCCGATTTTTTGGACGTCAAGCAGTTTCCGACCATCTCGTTCAAAACCACGTCGGCCCGAAAGACCGAGCAGGGCTACGAACTCGAAGGTAAGTTCACCCTGCACGGCGTCACCAAGCCCATGAAGTTTACGCTGATCGGCGGTGAGATGGCTGAGTTTCCCAAGGGCGTCGAGCGGACCGGCTTTACCACTCAGTTGACCATCGCCCGATCAGCTTATGACATGGACCAAATGCTTGAAGCCATCGCCGACGACGTGCACATCGAAATCAGCTTCGAGGGGACGAAGAAAAAATAATGGCGACGATGCTCTGTCTCAATTTGTTCGATCGCTTGAATGTGAGCTGTTTTTAGCGTCAAATAGTTAGACCGGCTCCAATCGGTCACGAACGAGAAAGTCTCCAATCGTCATGTCGGGCAATGTTTCACGAGCTTCGCGGACCCGTCGTCGCGCTCGGCGGATCGACGGTGATGGCGACGCCACATCGACGCTGCTGCTGACATTGCTGGCACTCGTGGGTCTCGGCGTCGGCGGTTGGCTGTGGCTGCGCGAGGGCGGCTCGCAGCCCGAGCCGCAGCCGTCGGAGGTGGCTAGCTCCGCGTTGCCTTTGGCCGCCGAATCACCCGCTGCTGCTTTCGTCATGCCGGTCGAACTCACTTCCAGCGACGACGGTCCATTGCCATCGCCGCCCGAAGATCGCCTGGTGAACATGGTTCTGGTTCCCGCCGGGCAATTCCTGTTCGGCGAAGAAAACGAGCCGATCGAGTTGCCAGCGTTCTATATCGACCGCTACGAAGTCAGCCAGGCCGATTACTTTCAGTTCATGGAATACGTGCGCCGCAGCGGCGACCATGCTGGCTGCCATCCCGACGAGCCGTCGCAGAAGGATCATACGCCGCTGCACTGGGGACGGCCCGATCTTACCGATCCGCGCTATCCGGTGATTGGGCTCGACTACTGGGATGTCTATGCCTATGCCAGTTGGGTTGGCAAGCGACTGCCCACCGAGCAGGAGTGGGAAAAAGCGGCGCGCGGCACCGACGACCGGCATTTTCCTTGGGGAGATCGCTGGGAGCCCGAACGCTGCAACTGGGGCCCGACGCCCGGCAATCCGCGCACGCTGTTGGCCGTCGATTCGATGCCCGAAGGCGTCAGCCCATTTGGTTGCTATCACATGCTCGGCAACGCGGCGGAATGGACTGCCAGCTTTATCGACGAAGAGCGCCGGCTGCATTGTGGTCGCGGCTACTGCTGGCGGATCGGGCACATGGCGCCGTATGTCGTTACGCATCGGATGCCGGGCCGCACCAACTTGCGCGACGAGGGAAGCGGGCTGCGCTGCGCGCTCGATGCGCCGCAGTAGCTTCCTACATACCAACCGCATCGCCCAACCCGACCTACCGCGGCAATCCGTCTTCCAGCTCCGCCGGGTCGTCGAACACTCGCCACCGCTCGGCAGGCACGCCGGCAAACGCCCTTTGAAATCGCTCGTCGTCGGGCGAAGCCCCGGTCACATTGCGAATAAAAACCCGCACAATTTGCTCGGGATGTTTTCGTGCCAGCGCGCCATACATCTCGGGATCGCGCTGGCCCGAATCGCCCACGCAGACAAACTGCCGCCGCGGCCAGGTGCCCAGCAGCGTCTCGATGTCGGGGCGCTTCAGTTCGTCCGGGTCGCTCAATAGATTCAGCGCGGTCCGGTCTTTGAAACGGAAAAGCTGCATCTCGAACGATCCGGCCGGAAAACCCACCGCCGCGCGGAACTCGTCGAGCGGCGTATAAAGCTGCCAAGGCGAGGCGGTCACATAATGAAACACCGCCCCGGCGGCGGCCCAGCGGCGATAAAGCTCGGGCATGCCCGGCACCGGCTCCAGCGGACGCAAAAACGTGTTCTGCAACACCACGCGATGATTGCCGACGCCGGTGATCTTGATCGTATCGTCGACATCGGAAACGACCGAGATTCCCTCGGGCGGCGTCAGCTCGATGGCGCCGGCCAAAACCCGGCGCTCGTCGTCGGCCACCGCCTGGTAGCGAATCCAGCGGCCACGCTTCAACCGACTGGCCTCTGCCGCCGGCAGGCGCACCACCCCGCTGCAATGCCCGTTGTCTTCGGTCGGATCGAGAATCGCGTAGCGGCTACCCAAGCGGATGGCGATCTGCCGATCGGCGGCGCTATCGACCACAAACGGCCAGCCGCGCAGATGAAACACTGGTTCTTCTTCCGGCGTCGGTTCGAGACCGAGCGCCCGCCGCAGTGTGCCCAGGGCGAACCGCCTCGCCAGCGATTTCTCTTCGGGCTTGAACAGCCAACCGTGGATCGGCGCTTCCCAAACTTCCGCCGCTTCGTCGTAATGGGCGCACGTTGGAAAAAAGATGACCGTTTCATCCGCCTGAACGCCGTCGTCAGCCGCCGCCGGCACGGCCAGCAACAGCCAGACGGTGGCTGAGAGCAGGCACTTCATTCCATGTGTTCGTGGCATCGCGGGCAACTACTGCCGGGTGATCAGGTTTCTTCCGGCTCGGATGCGGCGGTCGGTTGCTCGGTGGCCAGCAGCGCATCGATTTCCGTTCTCAACTTATCGCCAATGTCGGGACGATAGCCAACGTGTACGCTCCGCACCACGCCGGCCTGGTCAATAACCACGAGCGTGGGAATTCCTTCGACGCCATAGGCCTCGCCGGCATCGCCATCGACATCGAGGCTCACGGCCACATCGAGCGATTCTCTTTTGAGGAATTCGCGAATGTCATCCGCCTCTTCGCGCTGGTTGACGCAAAAAAGCGCCACGCCTCGGTCGCGATACTCTTCGGCGACATGGGCGACAATCGGCAGCTCACGCACGCATGGCCCGCACCACGTCGCCCAAAAATCGAGGATCACCACTTTGTCTTTCTGATCGTTCAAGCTGAACTGATCGCCACTGAGCAGCTCTTGCTCGATGCCGGGCGCCGGTTTGTCCAGCAGGGGCGAGACTTCGGGTTCAACGTGTGGGCCCCGGTCGAAGTCGGGATCCGCCCTGCCCGAGTCGGCGGGCGGCTGAGAACCGCATCCCAGAGCGAAAATCAACAGCGAACCAGCGATGTAAACCGAGCGCATGACGTTGTCTCCTGATCGAACGGTGCCATGAGTTACCGACGCCGCGCCCCGTGCCAGCCCGTTCAGCAGAACCGAACAACGCTCTTCTGGCAAGGCCACCAGCGTGTTGCGGCAAAACGGCTACCGCGTCGGCCTGCTGGGGGCGAAGCTATAGAATCAACACGAGTTGCAAGCTCGAACTACCGCAGGGCGCCGCCGCCCGAGCGGGCCAGATGGATCGCCTCGAGACGCTTGCCCAGACGGCGGGTGAAACGGTCAGCCCCGGCGGCCAACATGTGATGCGAGTCGACAAACTCGTCGTCGGGCAGCCAGCGCCGCGCGTCGATCAGCCGCAGGCCGTAGTCGCGGTTAAGCTCGCCGCAGAACTGCTCGACCGCCGCCACCGACTCGGCGGAATACCAACTGCGGAAATCGCTGCCTTCGGGCGTCAACAGCAGCGTCAGTTCGACGCCTTCGGCCCGGCATAACTCGGCCGTCTCGCAGATGGCTCGCCGCGAACTTGCCGCCACCGCAAACTGCCGCAACGACGGATGATACAAGTCGTAGGTTTCGCGCAGAATCTTGACGCGGTAATCGGCGGGCACCGACGCCGAGAGGCCCAGGTAGTTGCCCAGCGGACCAAGCGGCACATGTTCGTCTTCGCCGGGGGTCGTCCAACGCGGGTTCAGGCGATTTAGCAATTCGCGGCGGTTCTGATGCCAAGGCCAGACGCGACGTTTGCAAAACGACGCCAGAAAGCACCAATCGCCGCGGCAACGATGCAGCAACAGTAGCTCTTTCGCCTGGGCGCGGTATTCGTAGATCGATTTCCACTCGTCGGCCACGAAGGCCGGCATGATCTCCAGCACAATCTGCCGGGGGCGAACGCCGGCCTGCAAAATCCGGCGCACTTGCAGCAGATTCAGCACCGGCCCGGCGCCTAGATGACTGAAGTTGAAAACGAGCGGATGCGCGGAATCGCGCGGCCATGTCTGAGCGAGCTTTTCGGGCTGAAAGCCAAAATCGCAACGCGAGCAACCGACCACCAGCACCAGCGGACGGTTCGGCTCTTCCTTAAGCCGCTGGCGCAGCACGTTCAAATGGGCGGCGAACTCGGCGTCGGGATGCCACCAGGGCGCACACAGAAAAAAGCCGAGCTGGGCCGCGACGAACGCCAACGCGCCGCACACCAGAGAAGTTCTGGCCCTCGATCGGCAATCGTTTCGCCCTGCGCGCGGTGGCATGTAGGCCACTTTCGACGAGCGGTTGCGCGTGGCTTGACAGATGCCCGGCTTCGTCGTGCTGTGAGGGTGGGGCCGGTTAACGCGACCGCCTTTCGACGGTCGTTGCCGGCACAGTCCGCCGCGCGACAAGGCGCTGAGCGGCTGTCGCCGGCACGTTCGTTGCACCCCTTGCGGAGAGAATCTGTGCTACAATCGGTACAGGTTGAATCTTCCGCACTGAACCGGGGAGAAGACCATGGCCAAATACGGCGCCAAAGCCAAGAGAGAAGTCAAGAAGGCGATTCACAAAACCAAGCAGGGCACCCAAAAAAGCGGCAAAAAGAGCAAAGCCAAAAGCCGCAAGCAGGCCATCGCCATCGGCTTGTCGAAAGCGCGAAAGAAGGGCGCCAAGGTCCCGAAAAAGAAAAGCGCGAAAAAGAAAAAGTAGCCGAGAACGCACCACATGACCACAGCATCGAACGAGTCGTTTTCCGGCGGTTCGCCGACTGGCAATCCGCCGTCTCCAGCGGCCGCGTCGCAATCAGCGGGGCCCTCGGCCGAAGTGCTGAAAGCGGCGTATAAGGCATTCAAGCGACGACTGAAGCTCACGCAGCTCGATGACTCGTCGCGCATTGGGCACGGCCCGATGAGCTCGGGGCACGGGTCGTCGATCGCCGGCATTACTCCGCCCGATCAATACCCGACCGAGGTCTGGGAAGCGCTCGTCAACCAAGGCAAGCTGAAGCGCGCCGGCCAGGGCATGTATGCCATGAAATAACGTTGTGGCCAAGCGACTTGCCCCTTGTAAGTTGTCAGAGTCTTTCATGAACGAGCTGATTGACACCTTTCGCTTTCCACGCCGCCAATTCCTGGCGGGCGCGGCGGCCGCCGCGCTTTCGGGCCGCGCGACAACCGCTTGGGCCGACGAAACCCCTCGACAACGTCTGAAAGTGGCGGCCGTCTTCACCGAGTTCACGTACCGCAGCCACGCCCACGTGATCCTCGAAAACTTTCTAGAGCCATATCTGTTCAACGGCCGCCGAACCGAGCCGGGCATGGATGTGATCAGCTTTTACGGCGACCAGTTTCCCGACGGCGAAATGTCGCGGGCGGTCGCCAAAAAATACGGCATCGCGATTTATCCCACGATCGCCGAGGCGCTCTGCCTGGGCGGCCAGCAGTTGGCGGTCGATGCGGTGCTGTCGATTGGCGAGCACGGCAACTACCCGGTCAATGCCAAGGGCCAAACCGAGTATCCGCGTAAGCGCTTCTTCGACGAAATTGTGGCGGTGTTTGAACGCGGCGGGCAGGTGGCGCCGGTCTTTAACGACAAGCATCTTTCGTTTCGTTGGGACTGGGCCAGGCAAATGTACGACGCGGCCCAGCGGCTGCGCATTCCGCTGATGGCCGGCAGCTCGGTGCCCTTGGCCCAGCGGCGTCCGCCGCTGGAACTGCCCGAGGGGGCAAAGATTGCCGAGGCGGTGTCGATTCACGGCGGTCCGCCCGAAGGTTATGGATTTCACGCGCTGGAAGTCTTGCAGTCGTTTGTCGAAGCCCGCGCGGGCGGAGAGACGGGCGTGTCGCGAGTGGAATACTTCGAGGGCGACTCGCTGTGGCAGGCCGCCAGCGAAAGCAAGTGGTGGCCGCCGCTGGCCGACGCGGCGATGGCCGCCGAACTGGGAGCAGGGCAGCCGCCCATCGCCGAGCTGGCCAAAAAGCTCGGCGTCGACAAGCAGTCGCACGGCATTGTGGTGCATTATCGCGACGGCCTGCGCGGCTTGGCGCTGGGAATTCCCGGCGGCGCCAACCGTTGGAACTTTGCCTGCCGGATGCAAGACGCGCCGCAAATTCAGGCGACACAGCTTTACACCGGGCCGTGGAACAACCGCAACTTGTTCAAGGCGCTGTCGCACGCGATTCAAACGCATTTTCGCCAGCGCCGAGCGCCCTACCCAGTCGAGCGCACGCTATTGGTCACCGGCGCACTCGACGCGGCGATGGACTCACGTCTGGCCGGAGGAACGCCGGTCGACACGCCGCAGTTGCAGTTCGCCTACGAGCCCCGCAATTACCGGGCGATGCGCGAGATGGGCAAAAGCTGGCAAATTATCCGGGAAGAAACGCCGGAGCCACAGGGGATTGAGCCGGTTGGCGTTTAATCAATGACTGCGGCGGAAAGAGTCACGTAGCCACTCAGAGCCAAACCGCGGGCGAGACGTTGAAGAACGCGGACAGCTTGCGAACATTCTCTTTGCTTAATTCGCGCCGGCCAGCGCGGACGCTCGACAGCAAACTCGCCGAAGCTCCAGTCGCTTTGGCTACGTCTGCCTGAGTCAGCCCCCTGGCCTCGAGGAGATGCGAAAGCATTTGTCCTTGCGAGACGTTTGCCAGCGGCGCCTGCTTAGCCTCATATTTCTCCACGAGCATGCTAAGTAGTTCGAGATAGTCCCGCTGGTCGGCGGTCAGCTTTTTCAGCCGCATCAATCGATCGATCTCCTGGTAGGAGGCGCGAAGCTGCCGTTCCGTACGGATGGGGCGTGGCGCGAAGACCTGAATCAGCGACATGAAATCTTCGCGGCTCACTGCTAAGCTCGTCATTGACAATCCTTTTTCCAAGACTCCTTGTCGTAATCGGCATGTGTCAATACATGCTTGATAAACACCGCTGCCGGTGCGGCTGCAGTGACTCAAGCAACATCCTTATTTCAGTGCCGGTGGCCATGGCCGGCGCCCCAGTGGATGTGCGCGTGCGGCAAAGATTCTTTGAGCCGCGCTACTCCTTCGTCGGTGACTTCGGTGCCTTCGAGATAGAGCGTGGTCAGGTCTTTGCGCTCGTAGAGCTGCGCCAAGCCGGCGTCGGTGAGCGGCGCGTTCTGCAAGATGAGCTGCGTCAGATTTGGCAGCCGATCGAGGCAGGCCAAGGCGGAGTCGTCGATATGGCTGCTTCCCAGCCGCAGCGCCCAGAGCTTGTCGAGCTGGGTGAGCCGCTCGAATCCCGCGGAGGTGAGCTGGCAGCTTCCGAGATTGAGCGATTCGAGGTTTTCGAGCCTGGTGAGCGGTTCGATGCCGTCGTCGGTTAG
>DASVHB010000233.1:0-12796 GCA_036379195.1 Pirellulales bacterium | reverse complement strand
TTTCTTTTCCAGGAACAAGTCGTGCCAGGCGTTGAGGATTGCCTGCTGGGTCTCCTGATCAAGGCGGCCGCCACGCCCGCCAGCGATTTGTTCTTCAATCGTGCGTAATACCACGCTTTCTTGCGCCCACCCCGGCCCGCGGTCCGCAGATTTCTTTGCGGCGTCCAAAACGATTCCTTTAATCTCTTGCTCGCTCATGAAGAACTCTGTGCCGAAACTACCCTGAGCATTCACCCTAAATTTTATCCCGCAGCGAGCGCCATACAAGCCGCCAGGGCGGCGGCGAGTCGATCGCCGTCGTGCAATTGCATCCCGCTCTGAAGCCGGCCTGGCATTTTAATATCACCGCCCAGTCAGCAACAAGTCCACAGCACCGATGACAAACAGACCAATGCTCACCACCGCGTTGATGTTGAAGAAGGCCACGTTGACGCGGGTCAGATCGTCGGGGCGGACCAGCCAATGCTCGTAAATCAACAGCGCGGCCACGGCCACAATGCCCGAGGTGTAGAGCCAGCCCAAGGGCGGATAGACTGCGGGCAGCGCGAACAGCAACCCAATCATCCCCAGGTGGCAGACAGCCGCCAGCCGCAACGCCCCGGCGACGCCCAGCCGCGCCGGCACGCTGTGCAGGCCCAACCGGCGATCGGTCTCGGCGTCTTGGCAGGCATAGATGATGTCGAAGCCGGCCACCCAGAGCAGCACCGCGCCGCCTAGCAACACCGGCGGCCAGGCCAACTCGCCGCGCAGGGCGATCCAGGCGGCAACGGGCGCCAGCATGAGCGATGCCCCCAGCCAAAAATGAGCCAGCATCGTGAACCGCTTGGTCAGACTGTAGCCGCACACAAACGCCAGCACCGGCAACGAAAGATAAACTGGCCAGCGATTCGGCAGAAACAACAGCGTGCTGGCCACGAATCCCGCCGCGCAGCCCAGCGCGAACAACGACACCCCCGCCACACTCACCAGGCCTGCCGGCAAATGACGACCGGCCGTGCGCGGGTTGATCGCGTCGAGCCGGCGATCGACCAGCCGGTTGAAGGCCATCGCCGTGCTGCGGGCAAACACCATGCAAAGCACGATGCCCAGCAAGTCTTGCCAGCGAAACGAAGCTCCATCGCCGCCGTGCCAGGCCATCACCGCCGCCAACAGCGCGAACGGCAGCGCAAACACCGTATGGCTGAAGCGAACGAGTTCGAGCATGAGACGAAGGCGGTGGAGCATGTCCGTCATTCCGCATTCCGCATTCCGCATTCCGCATTTTCATCTCCCCAGCGCCGCATCAGCGCGTGCTCGATGCCAAGCTGGTCGCAAATGCGGGCCACGATGAAATCCACGACGTCACCCAGCGACCGCACGCCGTGATACCAGCCGGGCATGGCCGGCAGCACTACGGCGCCGGCCTCGGTCGCCCGACGCATGTTGTCTAAATGCACGATCGACAAGGGAGTCTCACGCGGTACCAGAATCAGCTTGCGGCGCTCCTTCAAATGCACGTCGGCCGCGCGGTGAATCAGGTTCTCCGACGCGCCGTGGGAGATGGCGCTGAGCGTTCCGCCGGAACAAGGGCAAACCACCATGCCGCCGGTCAACGACGATCCGCTGGCGATCGGCGCCAGCAGATCGCGATAGCCGTGATACGTCGCCTGACCGCGAACTTGTCCACCGGAAACCTTCGACGATCTGCCGAGCACTTCGGCCAACAGCGAGCATTGCCCGGCGGCCAGCCGCCCGCCGTCGGGCAATAAATCTTCCAGGCAAAAGCGATCCAGATCGACCTCCAGCCCAAGCTCTTGTTTGAGCACTGCCTGGCCTGCCGGGCTGATCGAAAGCTGCACGTCGCAATGAGACCGCAGCAGAACGTCGAGCAGCCGAACGGCGTAGATTGCCCCGCTGGCCCCGGTGATGCCTAACACGATGTTGTGCTTCATTTGACGCCAAGATAGAGCGTGGCCAGGCCGAGCGTAAGCGGGCGATAGCTGACGGTCGATAATCCCGCGGTCCGCATCCGCTCTGCCAGCGCATCGCCCGAGGGAAACTCGCCGACACTTTCGGGCAGATAGCGATAGGCGTCTTGCCGGTTGCGGGCCAGTGCTTGCCCGATGCGCGGCAGCACACGGCGAAAATACCAGTTGTAGACGGCCCGCAGCGGCTGTCGCCGGGGCATCGAGAACTCGAGCACCACCACGCGGCCGCCCAGGCGGCACACCCGGACCATTTCGCGCAGCCCGCGGTCGGTGTCGGTCACGTTGCGCAGGCCAAAGGCGACGGATACCATTGCAAAGTAATCGTTCGGGAAGGGCAATCGCTGAGCATCGGCTTCGACAAACGTCACTTGCCCATGGACACCCGCCCGCGACCGCTTCTGCTCGCCGACGACCAACATGGGGTGGCAGAAATCGGCGGCGACAACTTGCGTTTGGCCGCGGCTGGCCCGGTAATAAGCCAATGCCAAATCGCCGGTGCCGGTGCACAGATCGAGAATCGGTCCATCGCCGGGCGGCGCCTGCCGCACGGTGCGCCAGCGCCAGTAGCGATCGACATTCAGCGACAGCAAATGATTGAGCAAGTCGTATCGTCCGGCGATCTCGCCGAACATCCGCCGCACCCGCGCTTCGGATTTATCGATCATGCGATTCGAGAATCGCGGGCCAGCCGCCAATGAAGTGCAAAAACCGCGGTGTCAATCAATACCACGAGCAGCACGAACACGCCACTTTGCTGGGCGGCGCGGCGCTCGGAGGCCAGGGCGTCGGCGAAGGCGTCTCGCCGTGCTCGTGTAATCTCGGCCTCCGGCCGATCTTTCGCGTCCCAGAAGCGAAGATACGACTCGTTCGATGAGTAGACTTCTGAGTTTGGCAAAGTGAATTCCGGCGATCCGATCTGCACGAGATCGTACAGGCCAACCCCCAGCGCGACCATGAAGCAAACCAATGACGAAAAACAAACCGTTAAGGCGTAAACCTGAATTAACGCGTGGGGCCGTGGGCGGCTGGTGCTACTCATGGTGGTATCTCCGTGTGGATCACGAAATACCAACCGCGAAGGCGCGGGCGCATTAACGCGCGGCCTATTCTACGGCAAATTTCCGCGGCAAGGAAGCAACGCGGATCGCTGGCCGTTTTTTCACGGTGACGCGCCGAGCGGCCTGGGCATCACTTGCGGGCGTCGGTGTTGGCGTTTTGCACCGCCCGAGTCGGCGACATGCCGGTGGCCACATACAGCCGGAATTGGGCCTGATTGTAACCGGTCACCGCCTTGATCAGCTCTTGCCGCGCGACGCCCAACTGGTCGATGCTGTTGAGCACCTCGATCGGCAAAGCCTCGGCGCCCAGCAATCGCCGGAACTCTTCGCGAAAACCTTCCTCGGTGTCGGCCAATTGCCGTTGCGTGATTTGAATCTGCAGCCGCTCGCCATGGACCAGGCCGTAGGCGGCGATCACTTCTTGCCGCACTCCGGTGAGCGAACGGGTGCGCTCGGCCAGCGACTGATTGAGCACGGCCCGCCGTTCTGAGACGGTGGCCATGTTGCCCACGCCCAGGTTGGTAAGCGACCAGACGGCCAGCACGTCGAAGTCTTGACGTCCGCGGAATGTGCCGAAAAACGGCGGAAACAACACGCCGCCGCCGCCGAACGACGCGGCGCTGTAGCCAAGCAAGACCATGGGGAACAACGGGCGGGTTTTCTCTTGCCGCAGCCGTGTCATGTTGTGTTGGATGTTCGCGCTGCCGGCCGCCAGCTCGGGTCGCCGCCGCTCGGCCATGCGAATCAGCGTTTGCAATTCCGTGTCGGAGTTGATGATCTCCAAGCCGCCGATCGGGCCACCCACGGTATGCAACCGCACCGAGGGATCGAGGCTCAAGATCTCGCCCAAACGGGCCGCCGCCACCGCTTCGCGCTCTTCGGCTCGCTGCACTTCGGTGTGCATCAAATAGGCTTCGGTGCGGGCGCGATTGGCGTCGCCCTCGCGACCTTGGCCGGTCTGCGCATACGAGGCCGTGATGCGGACGATTTCGGCGGTTTCGCGTTCGGTTTCCCGCGCGGCCTGCAAGCGCCCTTCAGCTCCCAACAGATCGAAGTAGCGGATGATCGCTTCGAGCAACATGGTGTTGGCCGCCGCCGTCGAGTCGAACCGTTTGGCGGCCACCTGCTGGCGCACCGAAAGCGGCTCGAAAATGGCGTCGCCCAGGTGGCTGAACAGGCGGACCATGGGCACCGCCGGAGCTTCAGCGGCCCAGGCACGTGTACCACCGCCGAAGTATAATGACTTGGAATAGATGTATTTGATCTGGCCGGTCGATGCCTGAAAATTTCCTTGGTGCTCGTGCAATGCGGCGCCGGCGTTGAGACTGGGCAGCAGCATCGAGTTGGCCCGCATTTGCAAGGCGAGCATTTCGCGCACCTCCTCACGCGCGATGGCCACCGTCGGGTTGCCCGACGCCACCAGCCGAATGGTCGTATCGAGATCAATGACGTAATCGTTGTCAGACGCCGGAATCGCCGAGGGCGCATCGACCGTTTCAGCACGGGTACGCGAACCGGGAGGCCGAGCCGGGTCGATCTCGGGCAGCGGTTGCGGCAGCGCGTCGATGGTCTCGCCGGCGTCCGCCTGCGGCTGGCGAACGCGCAGCGAGGCGGTTTGGGCGGGTGTGCCAAGATCGCCAGGCCCGGCCTGACCAGGCTGACCGGCGGCCCCACCCGGCTCAGCCCGCGCAGGCTGCGGACGATCGCCACGAAAGATTACTTGCGGGCCGGCGGGCACTGCCGTTTGTGGAACTAACCGCGGACCCTTGCCGCCCGGTGTGGGGTTCAGGTGCTCCGGGCGAACGGCCGCGGCAGGCGCTTGCTGACGCCCGTTCATCGGCAGGTGCTGAGCTTGCGAGGCGTTCCAGCGTTGCAGCGGCACATACGATCGCAGCGTGGGCGAATGCTGGGGATCAACCGGCGGCAAATCGACTTTGCGGCCGCCGAGATGGTGCAACCGTGAGATCACTTGCTGGGTGCGATCGACTTCGCCATCGGCGCTAAACGAGTCCGTTTCCGGCGGAACTTGCGGAAGCTCGCTGTCGGCGCGCTCGTTCACGCCCGGCTGCAACGAGCGCCATCGGTCCAGCGGCAGATAGCCGCTCTTGCGAGGTTGGGCGGCGGCCCGCGGCCGGCCACCGCTGGCCCCTTGCTCTCCCTCGGCTGCGCGCAGCCGATGGTCGGCCTGGGTAAAGAGAACTGCCGAGAGCGCCACGGCAAGCAGAACGGCAACAGGATGTTTCAGCATGATGGCTAGGCTTGGGAATGTGCTGTAGAGAACGCTCTCCGTGGCGTTCCGCCGAGTGCGGGATGATGTCGATTTGCAGATCGCGGAACGCCACGGAGGGCGTTCCCTACAGATCCGACGTAGGTGATTACTTGCATGTGGTGAATCAGGCTGGTCGGCCACCAGGGCCGGGGCTACCGGCGAGCGTCGGCATGGCTGACGAGCGTGGGCCGGGGCGACGGTGTGGGTGAACGCCGGTTCGAGCGCACCATGTTCGTGCCGCCAGGCGCCGGGCGGTTGGCGCCGTTGGGCTGGGTCGGACGCGCCAGGTAGTCGGCGGGCGGCTGGCCCAAGGCCACATACAACTCGAATTGCGCCGCGTTGTATTCGGCGATGGCCTCCAGATACTCAAACCGTGCGCGCCCGAGCAGCCGCATGCTGTCGAGCACCTCGATCGGCAACCCGATGTTGTTGCGGATGCGGTTCAAGTCTTCGTCAAAGGCGTCGATGCCGCTGCGGACCGCGCGTTCCGACGTACCAATCTGCGCGAACCGAGTTTGCGCCCGCACATAGGCATTGGCCACTTCCAGGCGGACGGCGTTGAGCACTTCTAACTGCCGCAGGTCGGATTGCCGCAAGCGGCTGCGGGCCATCTGAATCTGTGCCCGGTTGCCCACGCCCAGGTTTTGCAGCGTCCAGTAGGCTACCACGTCGAAATCGTTGCGGCCTTTGAAGTTGCCAAACCGCACCGGCTGCAAGTTGCTGCCGCCGCCCAACGAACCGGCGCTAAAGCCCACCAACGTGGTCGGCGAGAACGGTAGAATCTGCGAGCCACGCAAGTTCAATAGCGAAATCCTGATTTGCTCGCGCGATGCCGCCAGCTCGGGCCGGCGAAGCGACGCCATGGCGATCAGCTCCGACAACGTGATCGGCTCGGGCACCAGCGGCATCGGCACCACCCATTCTTCAGCGGGTTGCAGCCGCACGGTTGGTTCGAGATTGAGCAGTTGCGCCAGCCGCGACGAGGCCATAAGCAGCTCGCCCTCGGCAATCATCAGATCGGTCTCGCGCTTGCCCAGCTCGGTGGCCGCGCGGTCGGCGTCGGCCTGCCGCCCTTGGCCGGTCTGGGCGAATGCCGCGGTGAGCCGGGCGATCTCGGCGGCGTCGTTGCGAATGCGGATGGCAATCGCCCGGCGTCCCGACGACCGCAGCAGCTCGACGTAAGCCAACGACACCCGCAGCAACACCTGGTTGCGAATGGCCTGGCTGGTGAACTGCTGCTGCCGCACCGTCTGCCGTGCGACCAGGTAGGTGAAGATTCCCTGCGAGAGGTTCTGGTTCCAAAACACGCCGGGAATGTTCACCGAACCGGCGGCGATGGCGTTAGCACCCGCGCCAAAGTACAACGCGCTGCGGCTGACGTCGAGAATGTGGCCGCTCGACTGCTGCAAGTTGCCGCTATGCGTGTCGAAGTTGGTGCCGGCGTTCAAGTTGGGCAAGATCTGGGCCGCGGCAAACTGGCGGATGGCGGCGGTTTCGGTCACGCGCTCGCGGGCGATCATGATTTCTGGATTGCGCACGCCGGCCAGGTCGAGCGCCGAGGCCAGGTCGATCGTGGTAACCTCGCCCGATTGCTGCCCGGCGGTCGGTGCGCCGCTGGGCGCTCCCAGCCGCGGAGCTGCGCCCGCGGGTGGGGCCGGAATGTCTTCGGCGGGCGCCGAACTGCCCGGCGGCAGCGGTGCTCCGGGCGGCGGTTGATCGGCCCACGTCGCGTTGCCGGCCCAGATCCCGGCGGCGGCTAACGCCAGCGGCAGCCTTGCACCGCGCAGCAGGGACGCCAGCGGAGCTTTCCAAAGGTTCGATCCCAAGCGGATTCGCATCGTCGTCCTCGTTTCCTCACAGGTCCATCGCCAGCGCGGGCCAGTACCTCTTGCCGCCGCGCCGGAATAGGCGGACTATCCATCAAGACTCTTCGGAAAGGAACCGGCGGATGAATCATCAAAACCGCTGAAGACGGCAAAGCGAAAGTGCCGATCCGGTAAGATTTTCCGGCGACGCGAGCACATCCGGGAAGGATGGTGAGAGTTTGACGGCCGCCGAACTGTCGTTGCTCGCTGGGCGGCCGGACTTTAGGAAATCCCCGATCCTTGCCGCCGATGGCACGCAAGTAAGCTGCTACCGATTCCTCGGAAATGTGGCACAGCCGCCCTCGGCTGTGATTCGCCGCCTCTGGCGGTGTTGACCAGGCCACAGCCGAGGGCGGCTGTGCCACACGACCTATTCCAGCACCTCACTATTAGGACACTACCAGCCGTTCTATGCTACCCGCCGCAGCCGACGCGCGAGGCGGTCGAAGGCCAGATAAATCACCGGCGTGGTGTAGAGCGTCAACAATTGGCTAAAGATCAGCCCGCCGATGATCGTGATGCCCAGCGGGCGGCGCAGCTCGGAACCCACGCCGGCACCCAAGGCCAACGGCACGCCGCCCAACAAGGCCGCCAGCGTGGTCATCATAATGGGACGGAACCGCAGCAGGCAGGCTTCATAAATGGCCGCCCGCGGCGTCTTGCCGTCGACGCGCTGCGCCTCCAGGGCGAAGTCGATCATCATGATCGCGTTCTTTTTGACAATGCCGATCAGCAAAATGATGCCGATCAGCGCGATCACGCTCAAATCGGCCCTGCACAAGAGCAGCGCCACCAACGCCCCCACGCCCGCCGACGGCAGTGTCGAAAGAATCGTGATCGGGTGAATGTAGCTCTCGTAGAGCACGCCCAGCACGATGTAAACGGTCACCAGGGCGGCCAGAATCAAGAGCGGTTCATTCTTCAAAGACGCTTGAAACGCTTCGGCGGTGCCTTGAAAGTCGGCCACGATGCTCGCCGGCAGCTCCAGTTCTTGTTTGGCCGCGGCAATGGCCTCGACCGCCTCGCCCAGCGACGCGTCGGGAGCCAAGTTGAACGACACCGTCACCACCGGAAACTGCCCCTGGTGGTTCACCGTCAAGGGGGTGTTGATTTGCTCGATTCGGGCCAACGCGCTGAGCGGCGTCTTGCCGCCATAGGGCGAGCGCAAATATACGCCGCCCAGGTCGCCCGGATCAGTCTTGTATTGCGGCATCACTTCGAGCACCACACGATATTGATTGAGCTGCGTGAACATGATCGAGATCTGCCGCTGACCGAAGGCGTCGTACAAGGCGTCGTCGATCATCTGCGGCGTGACGCCCAGCCGCGAGGCGGTATCGCGGTCGATCACCACCCGCGACTGCAGGCCCTCGCTCTGCTGGTCGCTGGCCACGTCGCGCAACTGGGGCAAATCGCGCAGCCGCTCGACAAACCGCGGCGCCCATTGGGCCAACTCGGCGGCGTCGGGATCTTCCAGCGTGTACTGAAACTGCGTGCGGCTCACCTTGGTTTCCACCGTCAGGTCTTGCACCGGCTGCATAAACAGCGTGATGCCGGGCACGTCGGCCAGCCGAGGCTGCAAGCGGCGAATGATTTCACTGGCCGTGGCGTGCCGCTCTTCCAACGGCTTCAGGTTGATCTGAATCCGCCCGCTGTTGAGCGTGTAGTTCGTGCCGTCGATGCCGATAAAGCTCGACAAGCTCTCGACCGCCGGGTCGGCCAAAATCGCCCGATTGAGCGCCTGCTGCCGGCGCGACATGGCCTCGAACGACGCACTCTGCGGCGCTTCGGAAATGCCCAGAATAACGCCGGTGTCTTGCACCGGAAAGAAGCCTTTCGGCACGATCAGATAGAGATACACGGTGCCCACCAGCGTGGCCAAGGCGGCCAACAGCGTGAGCGCCTGATGGCGCAGCACCCAAGTAAGCGTGACGCCATAGCCCCGAATGACCGTCTCAAAGCCCCATTCCGAAAGCCGATAGAGCCAGCCGTGCCGGCCGCGGGGCGTGTGCCGCAGCATTTTGGCGCACATCATGGGCGTGAGCGTCAGGCTGACGATGGCCGACACCAGAATAGTCACGCTCAAGGTTACGGCGAACTCGCGGAACAAGCGGCCCACCACGTCGCCCATGAACAACAGCGGAATCAAAACGGCAATCAGCGAGACGCTCAGTGAGACAATGGTGAAGCCGATTTCCGCCGAACCTTTGAGCGCGGCGGCCAGCGGCTGTTCGCCTTCTTCGATGTAGCGCATGATGTTTTCGATCATCACGATGGCGTCGTCGACCACGAAGCCGGTGGAGATGGTCAGGGCCATCAGCGTCAGGTTGTTCAGGCTGTAATCGAGCAGATACATCACGCCGAACGTACCGATCAGCGACAGCGGCACCGCCACACTGGGAATGAGGGTGGCCGACAAGTTTCGCAGAAACAGAAAAATCACCAGCACCACCAGGCCGATCGTGAGCATCAGCTCGAACTGCACGTCTTCCACACTGGCGCGGATGGTGACGGTGCGGTCGGTCAACGTCTCGATGACGACGGACGAGGGCAGCGACGCCTTGAGCTGCGGCAGCAGTTCTTGAATCCGGTCGACCACCTCGATGATATTGGCCCCCGGCTGGCGATGAATGTTGAGCACGACGGCGGGCGTTTCGTTCATCCAGGCGGCCTGGCGGACGTTTTCGGCGCCGTCGATCACGTTGGCCACGTCGGCCAAATGAATGGGGGCGCCGTTGCGATAGCCGATGATCAGCCGGCGATATTGCTCGCTGGTGAGCAGTTGGTCGTTGGCGCCGATGGTGTGGGCCTGCCGCGAGCCGTCGAAGCTGCCCTTGGCCTGATTGACGCTGGCCTGCGTCAGGGCCATCCGCAGGTCCTCGAGGCTCATGCCCAGCGAGGCCAGGGCATTGGGATTGGTTTGAATGCGGATGGCCGGCTTTTGGCCGCCGCTGATGCCCACCATGCCCACGCCCGACAGTTGCGAAATCTTCTGAGCCAGCCGCGTGTCGGCCAGGTCTTCGACCTTGGACAGCGGCAGCGTTTTGCTCGACAGGGCCAGCGTGAGAATGGGCGCGTCGGCGGGGTTGGTCTTGCTGTAGATGGGCGGATTGGGCAGATCGCGGGGCAGAAAGGTGCCGGCTGCGTTGATGGCCGCCTGCACTTGCTGCTCGGCCACGTCGATATCGAGCTCCAGCGCGAACCGCAGCGTGATGACTGAGCTGCCTTCGGAGCTGGTCGAGGTCATCTGCGTGAGGCCGGGCACCTGGCCAAACTGCCGTTCGAGCGGGGCGGTGACCGAAGACGCCATCACCTCGGGGCTGGCCCCTGGATAAAACGTGATGACCTGAATCGTCGGGTAATCGACCTGCGGCAAGGCCGACACCGGCAGTTGCTTATAGGCCACCATGCCCACCAGCAGAATGGCGACCATCAGCAGCACGGTGGCCACGGGCCGCAGGATGAATGGTCGGGAAGGACTCACAAAAACAAACCGCAAAGTCAAAACGCAAAGGCACAACCAGAGCCTTACTGATTGCTTCTTTTGACGATAAACGACTCCGCTGGCGGAGGCAACGCATAACGGCGGCCGGCTGCCTGCCGCGCGCGTCGTGCAGCACGGCAAAGCGGTAGCTGCACGAGCCCGGTGGTCCAAATACCGTTGCCACAGGCTCATGATGATGCTGGTACGTCCCGGAATGTGCTAATATGGTTCTTTTGCCTTTTCACGCCGTTGACCAAGGTGAGTTTGCATGCGTTCTCAGATCGCAGTCGTCGGCGCGCTCTTTGTCGTTGCGACGACGTTATCCGACGTCACGCTCAGTGCTCGGCCCGATCTGGCACAGCTTGCGCAACGCGGGGCAGCAACGGCCGAGCGATTGAATTACGAGCCGGCCTCGTGGACTGCCGTATTCGAGAATCCGACCGGGCGAACCTATGTGAAGATCAACATAGCGCCTGGAAAGAAACGCGTCGTTTTCAGCGCCGCGGCGCGGAATGACGAAATGGAGTTTGCGCGAATCATCATGCGCGAGGATGGTTGGTACGTGCTCCAGGGCGATCGGGCCGCGAAATACCGGACTCATGAAGCATTGCTCGATGTGCCGTCGCTGTACGATTATCTTGCCCGAAGCAATCCGAATGTGGCGACGGATGATCTGCTGAGAGGCGCTAGTTTCATGCCGGAGGAAAATGGGGCGGCTTTCGTTCGTGTGCCCTTGTCACCGGCAATGCGTGGTGTGGCGCAGTCCATGTCCGATTTACTGCATCGGCTCGAAAGTGCCGACGGCCAAGGCTTGACGGCTCAGCAGCGGCACCAACTCGACGCTGTCGAGGACACGCTGAAGCAGGGAGAGCGTCTGGGATTCGATCAAAAAACCGGGATCGTCATTCGGCGCGGAGTTCATGGCCAGCGAAGCTGGATCACGAACTTCCGTTGGCATGACTCCGTGGATGAACAACTTTATTCGTTAGCCGGGCGAAAGTGGTCCGATGAGACTCGCGATTTCGATCTCAGTCACCCCGAAGACGTCGCGATGTTTAACCATTGCGGCATGTGGCGTGCCGGAATGTCTAGCGGCGTGGGGATGACGGCGGTGCTGCTGAACCTGAAGAGTGGACGAATGCGACGAGTTCCGTACGACGACGGTACTGCAGGACCGGGGTGTTTTTCACTCGACGGCAAGCAAGTCTTTGTCTCAGGCGCGCTTGGCGAATACGGCGCGATGGGCGTCTTTCAAATTGATTTGGCCAACGGATCCAAACGCCGCTTGGGCAGAGGACCGTCCCGTGGTAGCGCGATGGTATTTCCGACCTTGTCCCCCGATGAGACAACGATTGCCGCGGTACAAACCACTGCGCGGGTCGATTCATCGCGGCCCAAATCGCAAATCGTGCTGATTGACGTATCATCTGGCAAAGTAACCGAACTCGGAGATCCGCTTTACAACAGTCAGCCCAAATGGCTCCCGGATGGCACGGGGCTGATTTTGGGCCGATGGAACAGCTCGGACGAGAAGGACCGCTCCACGATTTGTCGGCTTGATTGTGCCACCGGCGCCCTAACCGAACTTCGGCCAGGTGCCGTACCGGAAGTGCTGCGGAAATCGCGTCGCATCTTGTTTGAAACGAGGGACGATGACAATCGCTGGATGACTTGTGACCTCGATGGATCGAATGCGAGGATCGCTGGCGGCGGCCTGCGCGGGTTCTCTTTCCCTAGTTCATCGAGCACCGGCGAAGAAGTGCTTATGATGAAAGCGGCGCCGGATGGCCCCAAGCCCTATATCGTCAATCCCGTAACGGGTAAAGCCAAGGCAGTGAAAGTCGGAAAGGGACTATGGGCGATGCCAACGTGGCAATAATGAAAGGTTGATGACTCACTTTATGGGCACCGCGCGCCCGCCGAGCCAGCCCCTAGGACGCGGAAAAGGTTCCAGGAACGAATGGCACTGCCGCATGGCGCCAAAGGAGTTGCGGCGGCGGCCGTCGGACCCAGAAAAGGTGTCAGGGTGCGCCGGGATAAACCGGATTGGAATCGGGAATGAAAGAGTCCTACGAAGAAGAATTAGCCATTCGCTTCGGCCTTCCACGGAGGGCTGGACGCGGCAACGTGTCCGGTCTGAGCGTCCGTGAGGA
>DASVHB010000232.1:0-4300 GCA_036379195.1 Pirellulales bacterium | reverse complement strand
CTTGGACAAGCTGGCCAAGATCGGCCGCGACAAGGTGGCCGACGAAATGGCCCGCACCGCCGGGGCCACGCCCGACCAAGTGAACGACGTACTCCGCTTGGCCGAGCTGCAGGGCGAGAACCACGAGATCTTGGAGCAGCTTGAGCCGCTGGTGGCCGGCAGCGATGCCGGGCGGGAGGGCGTGGCGCGGCTGGCCGAGCTGCTTTCGGCGCTGCAGGCGGCGGGCGTGCCCCGCGAGCGCGTGCGACTCGACGTCTCGATCGCGCGCGGACTCGACTACTACACCGGCGCGATCTTCGAGACGTTTCTTGACGACCTGCCCGGCATCGGCAGCGTGTGCTCGGGCGGGCGCTACGACAATCTGGCCAGCCTCTATACCAATCAGGAATTGCCTGGGGTGGGGGCGTCGCTCGGTCTCGACCGCTTGCTGGCCGCGATGGAAGAGCTCGGCATGTTGGCGACGGTGACTACGCCAGCCGAGGTATTCATCGCTTACTTCGTGGGCGAGCGGCTTCACGACTATTTGCGGTTGGCGGCGCACCTGCGTGCGGCGGGCATCGGCGTGGAGCTTTATCCCGAACCGAAGCGACTTGGCCAGCAACTGAAATATGCCGACCGCCGTGGCTTCCGGGTGGCCCTGATTGCGGGCGAAGACGAACTGGCCGCTGGCACCTGCCAGGTAAAAAACCTGGCCAGCGGCGAAAGTCACACGGTGAACGTATCCGAACATGCCGCCGAGCTTGTCGCCGACGTCGAGCGGTTGCTGGCCTAAGCCATGAGAACCGGCAAATCTTGGCGCCGTCTACAATTCAACCTCCGGACGTTCCTCGTCCTGCTGGCGGCGCTGGCCATCTGCCTAGGGTCTGTGGCAAATCGAGCGCGAGAACAGCGCGAGGCCGCTAACGCGATTCAAGCTATCGGAGGGGCAGTTATCTACGAATGGCAACGCCGTCCGCTCATGGCGGCGAGGCGTCTTCACCGCCCGCAATGGTGCTCATGCCCTTCAGCCGCTGCTGCTCGATCCAGTCGGGCAGAAAATGCGCCTGGCCGTCAGCCGTCAGCACCATGGCGCCGTCGGGATGCAGGCTGGAGATTTCCTCGCCGCGCGGAGCGTTGATGGTGAAATTCAAGCCGCCCGCCGACAGGTCGCGCGGCTCGAGCCAATGGATGTCGGCCCCGCTGACCTCGACCACCGTGAGCGTGCCGCGGGCGCCGTCGGTGATGTCGCCGGGCGCGACGCTTGTGGTTCCAGGAAACGCCGTGCGCGGCCCCACCAACACCACATAACTGGTCAGCGACGTGCTGCGCTGCTCTTCGGAGGGGCATCGGTAGATCGCCGGCATTTGCGAATGCAGCCGGCGATTGTTCGGACCGTCCCAGGGCTCATCGAAGCGATAGCGAGCGGCCAGCGGCGGATCGACATACGGCAGCAGCAACGCCCGCCAGCTATGCAGCGGGCGGCCCCGCGCGTCGGCCACGTAAGCCGGCGGCAACGTTTTATACTCGTTCACATACTGTTGCAGGGCGGCGCCAATTCGCCGCAGATTGGCCGTACACTCCGCGCGATGCGCCGCTTGTCGGGCAGCCTGGATGGCCGGCATCAGCACCGGAATGCCGATCAGCCCGCCACAACAGCACAGCCCCAACGCCACGGCCACCGCGGCAATCGCCACGTTGCTGCCCAACGAACGCGAACGCGGCAGCGAAGCGGGCGAATCGACGCCATAGCCCACTTGCCCAGGCAACGGCACGGTGATGGTCTTGCCGCACCGCGCGCACGGTCCCGACTGACCGGCGTATTCGTCGGCCACGTTGGTTTGAAAGCCGCAATGCGGGCAGGTGAATGCAATTGCCATCCTCGCCTCTGACCGATGGCCCCCATCGCGCTCCAACCAACGGGCGCCCTATTGCCGCGAGCGCCCAAAATCGCCGTCGATCTGACGCCAGACGCTGTGAATATGATTGGCGGGATTGCCCGACGCGTCGGGCTGATTATTGCAAAACTCGATGACGAACGTCGGGCCTTGCACGCGATAGTAATGGCCGACGCAGGGCTTATCGGGTCCGGCCCAGGCAAAATAAGTACTTTCGATGCCGTTCTCCTCCACTTCGCTCAGCCGCGCCCGGCCGACTTCGGGCGGCATGTTGTCGGTATAGGCTTTCAGCAGCGCCCACAGCAGCTTGGTCTGAGCGTCCGAAAAATCGGCCGCCGACACTCCGTCGTGCGCGTAGGCCGGCGGTTGGGCCTCGCCGGCGGCGCGGATGTCTGCCGGCGCCTTGTCTGCCAAAATCGCCTGCTTGCGCTGCTCGGCCGAAAGCGAACGCAGCAACTCGAACGCGCGATCTTCTTCCGCCTTGAGGATGCGCGTGCCGCGCTTTGGGCCGAACGCCAGATTCGTGCGCACCTCGGCTGGGTTGGCGCCGTAAAACGCGGGCGTCACCGAAACCAGCTTTTCGCCTTCCAGCACGAAATTCAGCGACAAGTGGTGCCCTTCGACGCTCCATCCCCAGCGGCCCGCCTGATCGGGACTGCCAAACACCGTGAAATAATAGCGCTCGGGGTCGCGCAGCGGGCTGCCTTTGCGGTCTTTTTCCAGTTCTCGCAAAATCGACTCCAGCTCCATAATGGTCTGGGCCTTTTCATAGCCCAGGTGGCTTACACCACTTTGCAGCAGCGCATGAGCCAGCTTTCGCTGTTTGGCGTCCATGTGCTTGATTTGCAGCCCTTTGCGCTGGTCTTTGGGAATGAAATGCCAATCGAGCCGGGCTGCGTCGTCGAACTTCAGCGTGGCCTCGGCCCGCTGCTCGTCGGACAGGCCCGACAAAAAATGGTTCGCGGCGGCAGTCATGTCGGCGGCCGCCGGACGCAGCACCATCGCTGTCAGCCCGGCGGGCGTAAACAAAAAGGCGAGCAGCGCCGCCAGTGCGGTAAGCATAGAGAGCGCAGCGGTGATTCGCATCGCTGGCGAAGTACGAAGGCGGGTCATCGGCGGATTCCTCGATTGCAGTCAGGCGGGTAGGCAAAGTCGTTCATCACCATAACTGCCGCGACTGGAAAAGTCCAACCGCTTAGGTGGCCGGCGATCCGCTACATTCGTTATGGCTGGAACCGCCCCTCTCCGTCGGGATGCCGGTGTGCGGGGCGCCGGCGGCGGACCCCGCGAAGGTGACTTACCTTTGTGTGATGTGTCTCGCCAAGGGGAGATTTACCATGCGCGTATTGGTGGTTGACGACGACGGTTTGAGCCGTGACATTATGACGCGTACGCTCGAGACCTACGGCTACGAGGTGCTGACCGCATCGAACGGCCGCGAGGCGCTCGAGATTCTGGCACGCGGCGACTGCCGGCTGCTCATCACCGATTGGGTCATGCCCGAAGTCAACGGCACCACCCTTTGCCGGGCCATCCGCGACGGCGAATTCAGCTCGTACATCTATATCATCATGGTCTCGGTGCGCAATCGGCGTCAGGACGTGATCGACGGCCTGACGGCGGGCGCCGACGACTTCCTGGTCAAGCCCATCGATCCCCATGAGTTGCGTGTTCGGGTTCGCGCGGGCGAGCGCATTCTGGCCCTCGAAACTCGCGATCTGACGATCTTCGCCCTGGCCAAAATGGCGGAGGCGCGCGATCCCGACACCGGCCATCATCTGGAGCGCGTGCGGCGGTTTTCGCGGCTGTTGGCCGAGAAGCTCTCGGAGCAGCCCGAGTATCGCGAGCAGATCGACAGCGAGTTTGTGCGGCAGATTTATCTGACCAGCCCGCTGCACGATATTGGCAAAGTCGCCATCCGCGACGAGATTCTCTTGAAGCCCGGCAGGCTGACCGACGAAGAATTCGAGATCGTGAAGACGCACACCACGCGCGGGGCCGAAGCGCTCGAATCCGCGCTGGCCGCGTATCCCGATGCGGCGTTTTTGCAAATGGCCCGCGAAGTGGCGGTCTACCACCACGAGCGTTACGACGGAGAGGGATATCCCGACGGCCTGGCCGGCGAACAGATTCCGCTGTCGGCGCGCATTGTGGCATTGGCCGACGCCTACGATACGATTACCTCGCGGCGCGTTTACAAAGAGGCGGGCGATTTCGCCTCGGCGCGTCGCAAGATTACCGCCGGCCGCGGCACTCAGTTCGATCCCGACGTGGTCGACGCCTTTCTCAGTGTCGAAACGCAGTTTGTGGGCATCCGCAATCGCTTTCCCGATCTCACCTGCGACGACACGGCGCCACTGAGCAACGTCTCTGAGTTGGCGCCCGCGGCGGAATAGAGTTGGGGTTGATATCAAATCGGCTGGCCT
>DASVHB010000231.1:0-8028 GCA_036379195.1 Pirellulales bacterium | reverse complement strand
TGGTTCAGGCTCGGGAAGTGGTTCGGGGTCTGGTAGCGGATCCGGTTCGGGCAGCGGCTCAGGTTCAGGCTCGGGCAGCGGTTCAGGATCGGGCAGCGGTTCAGGATCGGGCAGCGGCTCTGGCTCAGGATCGGGTTCGGGCAGCGGTTCAGGATCGGGCAGCGGTTCAGGATCGGGCAGCGGTTCGGGATCGGGCTCTGGAAGCGGTTCCGGGTCCGGTAGCGGTTCCGGTAGCGGTTCCGGCAGTGGGTCCGGCAGTGGGTCCGGTTCAGGCTCTGGCTCCGGAAGTGGATCTGGCTCCGGTAGCGGTTCGGGTTCAGGATCCGGTTCTGGAAGTACCTGACCTATTGGCCAAGTAACACCAGGTCGATCAGGATTGCCGAACTTGGCTTTGCGATAGTTGCCAACCGAGATCGCTCAAGACGAGCGGTTTCGATAGCACCGCGGCGGCGCCGCCCGCCATCAGGCGCCGCTGTTGGTCAATGCGCGCGAAATCGGCGAGCGCAACGACCGGCGTATTGCGAAAGACCTTGCGAATCTCTTGAAGGCGCTGAAAGGTTTGGGGAACGATCAAGCCCGCGTCCCAAACCACGACATTGGCGCCTTGGGTTTTTAGCGAGCTCCACGCCGAACTCCAGACGGCCGCCCAGCCCAGCATTTGACAACTGCCGACCAGCCATTCGGCCAGTTCGGGTTGATTGGCGACGATCGCCACCACGCCGCGCGGCGGTGCCGTCGCCAGGTTCGACCGCCACAACAAGCGCTCTTCCGGCGACGAGGTGACGGGCAGCGACCAACGACCACACTGACGGGCGATCAGACGATCGAGTTCTTGCGCGAATCGCTGGGGCCATTGGTGCCAATAGACGCGTTCGATGCCCGGCCAGGGCGCGCCCGAACGCATTTCGCCCTCGCACCATGACCCTAGCAAAGCCACGCACGCAGCGAGCGGCATTCGCTGGCGGAGCCGCTCGATGCTTTCTTCGCCGAAGCGCCCAGGCCGCGCGGCGGCGATCACGACCAACGCGGGCGGTGTATCGGCAGCTTCGTACCAGGCGATGGCATCGGTCGGCGCGGCCATCTCGACCACGCGGCACGACGCGCGCATCAGCCCGGTCGCGTCAGCGAAGTCCGCATGTGACCCATCGCCCACCAACAGCAAGACAGGACGGTCGTCCATGATGGTCGCGTTCGTCGTCATTGCCGTGATTGTCGTCTTTCGCTCCGCGAAAGAAACGCGCTACTTTCGCCGCAACGAAAGGCGACAAACGCGCTACTTTCGCCGCAGCGAAAGGCGACAAAGGCGCGGCTTTCGCCGCAACGAAAGGCGACCATGGCGCCACCTTCGTCCGAAAGGCGACGTTATAGCTTTACGTCTTCACGCTTGGGCTTGGGCTTGTCCAGTTTCCGTAGGCCGTCTTTCGGCGGCGCGTTGTTGCCACCGCCGGCCGCGGCCGCCATTTTCTGCCGTTCGAGATGGACCGATTTTTCGTTCCATTTCCAGCCGATCGGCTCTTTCAGCTCGCGCTCGGCCAACAGCGCCCAGGGCGTGCCCGAGTGCTGCTGCTTCACGCGGTCGAGATACTCGTGCGCTTGTTTGGCCATCTTTTCCAGTTGGCTGCCGACGCTGATTTCGTCGGCGGGGGCGAGCACCCAAGTGTCGCTGTCGGGGTTCTGAAACTTCAGCCCGGTTTTGGCTTTGGCGAGCATGGCGTTGTAGGCTTCGGTGCGCACCTTGTTGGCCAGCACGCGCCCCATGGCCAGGTCGAAGCCGGCCTGCCAGCGCGGCTCGATCATTTTCGACCGGTCTTTTTCGCCTTGCTTCAGCACCTGGTAGAGCGCGTCGAGCTTGGGCCCCAGCTTGGCCGCCAACTGCTGCGCCTGATCGAGGCTGCGTTTGAACGCCGCTTCGTCACTCTTGGTGAACTCCAGCTTGGGGTTTTCCATCGGGCTGACCACCGACATCTCAGCCGCTTTGACCAGCGCCATCCGCGCCTTGTTGCGTTCGAGCTTCTGTTTGTATTCCTGGGGCGAAACATAATCGGGCTGATAGGTGCGCATCACCGCCGGGTCGAAAAAGTGATCGAGCCGAGCGGCCATCGCCGCCACTTCGCCGCGCCGCCGTCCGGCCCCATGCCGGTTCGGATGCACCGTAAAATAAATGCCGCCCGTCTCGTAACACAACCGCGTGAGCGAAAACGGGCCAAACCCAGAATCGAGATGTTCCAGGTCGTCGTTGCCCCGGCTGAACGCCAACCGCACCTCCTCGGGCACCAGCGACTCCGGTCCCTGCCGCACTGGCAGCCAACGCGCCGACTGGTCGAACTGCGGATCGGGATCGACGTACCGCACCGACACTTCTTTTTTGCCGAACGGCGCCGGCACGCCCACCACATACACCGGCATCTCGTGCCGGCGGCAGATGGCCAGCGTGTTTTCGAGTTGCGCCTCGTCGTCGCCCACCTCGTCGCTGAAGACGATGATCATCACGTTGCGGCGGGGCGCCTGCGTGCGGAACGACTGATATTTTCTGGCCGCGGTGGCCACGGCGGTGAACGTCATCTCTTTGCCCGAGGGGTCGTTCTCGATCGCCCCGATCGCCTGCTTGATTTCGTCGACGTCGTCGGTCGGCTCGGAAACGCGGAAGGTCACCTTCTCGCCAAAGGCGATCACGGCCGACAACAGCGGGGCGTTGTTGCGTCCCTGGTACGAGTCGGGCTGGATGCCCAGCTCTTGATAGATGCGGTCGAGCCGCTCGACGATGGTTTGCCGCTGGGGTTGCATGCTGAGCGATTGATCGAGCACCCACACCACCAGCGTGCGGCGGTCGGCGAGCGATTCGGCGATTTCTTCGGTCAGACGATCGACGGCGCCGCTGGCCCCGGTGGTGGCCACGCCCACCGAGCCTTTGACGACCAGGCTTTCGTGCAGCGTGGGCGCGGTGGCGATCTCGGCCAGCAGCGGCTGAATGTCGCTGACCTCGGTCGAGATTTCTTCGGCCACTTGCGATTCATCGGCCATCATCGGCGCCAAGGCCAGGGCCGACTCGGCCCCCGAAACGCTGGCCGCCCCCGTGTCGAGCGTCGGATCGCTCTCGAAGCTGCTAAAGGCTTCGGGAATCTGTTCGACCTCTTGCGTGTCGAGCGGCACGACGGTGAGCATGTGGTCTTGCCGAGGCCGATAGGTAAACAGCAAGGCCAGCACGACCAAGATCGCCAGGTGCACGCCAAAGCTGATCAGCCAGGCGGGGGTATCGCCTTCCAGCAGGCGGTCGTCGTCGCCGGCCAGGTCGTGCCACTTGTGCTTCAGAGAGTCGACGGTGCTCATGGGAATGCCTCTCTCGGTTCCATCGGCGTTGCCGGCCTTCGGCCTGCAATACGCCAAGCGTATTCTCCCAAATTCGCCGGGCTGGTGCAAGCAAAATGCGTGTCCTGGAAGGAGTAAGTCGTGTGGCACAGCCGCCGCCCGCCGTGTGGCACAGCCGCCCTCGGCTGTGGCCCGTCAACGCCGCAAGGCGGCGAATTCACAGCCGAGGGCGGCTGTGACACATTTGCCGAGGATGATTCACTAGCTTCTCCGTACCCACCACAGCCCATTGGCCGCGTGGCAGGCGCCGGTCTGCCGTGATAAGATTACACTGTCTCCAGCAGTGCCGTGATAATTACCCAGCAGTGCCGTCCTTTCCGTATCACACGCCCATGGTCACCGCCGATCGCTTGCTGGCCGCCGAGGAATACGCCCAACTCGAGGACGACGGCCGTCCGACCGAGTTGGTGCGCGGGAGGATCGTGCGCTTGCATGTTCCCATTTTTTTTCACGGAAAATACTGCAGTCGCATTGACCGCATCGTGGGCGGTGAGGCGGTACGACGCCGACCAGCCCGGCCTGGTATTGCAGGACGACGCCGAGTTGACTTTTCCCGAACCGCTCAGCGGACTGCGAATTCGCGTCAAGCGATTGTTTCGGTAACGTCGTCCCACCGCATGGTAGTTGATTGAATGACCTGCTCCCCACGTCGATACCGTTGTCGTGCGTACCTGTCATCGCTCGCCGTCTGCATGTTGGCGAGCACTGCCGCTGCCGCGAACGACGCCGCCAACGCCCCCTATGCCCCCACCAGCGCCTATGCGAGCGAGCACGTCGAGGGGTGGACGGTGCGGGTGAATCGGCAGTTCCGCGAACGCCAGCCGCGGCTTTACCAAGACACCGTCAAGCTGCTCGGGCAGCAGCTTTATCTGATCACTCGCAATGTGCCGCCGGCGGCTGTGGAAAAACTGCGGCAAATTGTCATCTGGGTCGAAGAGGCCGAGCCGCACCATCCCTGCATGGCCTACCATCCCGACGCCGGCTGGCTGCGCGAGCACGACATGAATCCCGACAAGGCCCGTTGTGTCGAGCTGGCCAACGCCAGCAACTTTTTGAAGTGGACGCACGAACAACCGTGGATGGTGTTTCACGAGCTGGCCCACGGCTATCACCACCAGTTTCTAGACGAGGGGTTCGACAACCAGGAAGTGCGGGCGGCGTGGGAGCGGGCGAAGGCGGCCCAACTATATGACAACGTCTTGCGGTTCAACGGTCGCCGCGAGCGCCACTACGCCCTGACCAATCCGCAGGAATACTTCGCCGAAGCGAGCGAAGCGTATTTCGGCACGAACGATTTTTATCCGTATGTGCGGGCCGAGCTGCGCGAGCTCGATCCGGGGGGCTGCGACCTGCTGGGTCGGTTATGGGGAACGGAGTGATGGCGGCCGCCGATGGCGAGCGGCCCTTGCGGATCGCGATCTGCCTCTCGCATTTCCATCCGATGGTCGGTGGCGCCGAGCGGCAAATGCAGCAGCTTGCCGAGCGATGGGCAAGCTGGGGCCATCACGTCGTGGTGCTGACGCGCCGCCTGCCGGGCTTGCCGCGACACGAAACGTTGCGCGGGGTCGAAATCCGCCGCGTCATTCGCACCTGGCCGCTGGGGCCGCTGTTCGGGCTGAGCTTCATCGGCAGCCTGGCGTCAAACCTGGTGCGCTTTCGCCGCGAGTTCGACGTGGTGCTCGACGGGCAAATGCCCTGGGAAGCCGTGGCCACCGGCCTGGTCTGCCCGGCCCTGGGCAAGCCGGTGGTGGTGATTCCCGCCTCGACCGGGCCGGCGGGCGACGTGCGGCAAATCATGCAGGCCCGCGGCGCCGGGTGCTGGCGCCGGCTGGTGCTGCGGAACCAACTGTTTCTCGCGCTGTCGGCCCAGGCGCACCGTGAGCTGCGCGAACTGGGCTGCAGCGAAGCGGCGGTTCGACCGATTACCAATGGCGTCGATCTGGAACGTTTTGCCACCGGCGGCGACGAGCCCGATCGCAAGCGCACGGTGCTTTATCTCTCGCGGCTCGCGGCGGCCAAAAACCCGTGGGTGTTGTTGCGGGCCTGGCGGCGGCTGAACGGCGCGGGTCGCTATCGCTTGCTGATCGCCGGCGACGGCCCGCTCTCGCATGACCTGCGGCAATACGCCGCCCAAGAGAAGTTGGTGAATGTCGATTTTCTGGGGCATGTCGACGACGTGCCCGCGGCCCACCGGCGGGCCAGCGTCTTCGTGCTCCCCTCGCCCAGCGAAGGCTGCTCGAACGCCTTGCTCGAAGCGATGGCCAGCGGTCTTTGCCCGGTGGTGACGCGAGTGCCGGGCAACATCGACGTGGTGCGCGACGGGCACAACGGCGTGCTCTTCGATCACGACGACGGCGCTCAATTGGCGGCCGCGCTCACTCGCGTGCTGGACGATGCGGCGCTGCGCGATCGATTAGCGGAGTCGGCCCGCCAGCACATCGTCGAACAGCACGATCTTGACGCGATCTCCCGCCGGTTTCTGACGCTGTTTGGCCAGTTGCTTGCCGGCCCGAAGCGATGTTGATGTATCGGTTCGCTCACCCTCTCGCGAATCGCAGTGTCCTAAAGTTGCGTTGGTCCCCCACACCAACCCGAAGCGTAAGCGAGGAAATGGCGTCACTTTCCTCGCCCTGGAGCAGGCTCTCGATTTTGAAATCGACTGCGCGCAAGAGCTTCGCGACGGCGACCACGCCTACTGGCGTTCGCTGCTCGTCGCCGCCATCGGCGAACTCGACGGCGATGAATGCGACGATGAGCTCCCCGATCCGTCGTCGTGCAAGATCGACGATTGGAACATCCTGGTTGACGTCCTCGACTATTCTCTGCTCTGGGACGACGACTGGGAAACGCCCGAGATGGTGATGGACAGAGATCCTGAGACGGCCCGGCTGATTAAGGAGCGCCTGTCGATCGACGACGACTACTATGTCGCCATCGCTCCCGACCCCACCGACGCCGAAATTAACCAGGCGCGCGCGACTCTTCGCCAAATCGCCGCCGCGACGTAACCGCCCGCCCCGTGTCAAGGCGGTACGCCGCGCGTAGCCGCAACGCGGCGTCATTCGATAGCCCAGGGCTGCGCCCTCGTTGTTCTACACATCTTTGGACTGATATTGGTGATACGGGAGCTTTGGTGAAGAATGGTCGGAGAGTGAAGTAGGGCAAAAAGATTAAGCGCGTCAAGGGAGTGACGTCATGATTGCACCGTGGGTGGCGTGTGAAGTGAAGACGGCGGATTTTAAAGACAAACGATTGAATAAGCGCTTCGCGCAAGTACTCGGCGCGCTGGCGGACCAGCCGACCGCAAGCATTCCGGCAGCGTGCAATGGCTTCGCGGAGACAACGGCCGCCTACCGTTTTTTCGACAATGAGAAGGTAACCTTTGGAAGCGTGCTGGAACCGCATCGACAGGCGACGCTCGAACGAATGGCCGCACAGTCGGTGGTCATCGTTGCTCAGGACACAACCGAGATCGATTTGACGCGGCCTGACCAGCAGGTGACCGGAGCGGGCCCGCTTGACGAGGGAACGCGGCGCGGCGCCTTCTTGCATGAGCTTCACGCTTTCACCCCCGACGGCACGCCGCTGGGAACGCTGGATGCCTGCCCTTGGACGCGCGACGATGAACCGCTGGCCCCTTCGCAACAGCGTGCGAAGGAACGCAAGAAGGCCCCCCTCGAAGAGAAAGAAAGCCGGCGCTGGGTGGACACGCTTCAGACCTGTCGCAAGGTGGCGGAGGACTTGCCGGACACGCGAATCATTGCTTTGGCGGACAGCGAAGGAGACATTTACGAACTGCTGGTTGCCGCCCAAGAGGAACCCCGAACGATCGATTGGATCGTGCGCGCCTGCCAGAATCGGGCTTTGGCTCGCGACGACCAGTCCCAGGAACCTCAGGAGAAGCTGCTGCGTGAACGCGTGATGGCGGCTCCGGTGTTGTTCACGCACATGATTTCCGTTCGCGGTCGGAGGGCGAAAATCGGTTGCGATACCCGTGGGCGTCGGCAAGCGCGTCAGTCGCGCGACGCGGAGGTCGAGGTCCGCGCTGCGACGCTCACTCTCCGCCCTCCTTATCGCCCTGACCGCAAGCTGCCGCCGGTGACTTTGAACGTGGTGCTGGTCCGTGAAATCACCCCGCCTGAAGGCGAGGAACCGGTGGAATGGATCGTGTTGACGAATCTTCCGATCGACGACGCGGAGCAAGTGCTTCTGATAATTCAATACTACTGCGTTCGTTGGATGATCGAAGTTTTCTTCCGAACCCTCAAATCGGGCTGCCGCGTGGAGGATCGCCTGTTCGAGCACATCGATCGGCTGTTGCCATGCTTGGCCGCTTATCTGATCGTGGCTTGGCGGACGCTCTACGTTTGCCGTCTGGGGCGAAGCTGTCCCGACGTGAGTTGCGAAGCCGTTTTCGAGCCCGCGGAGTGGAAGGCAGTTTATTGCGTTGTTTGTCGCGAACCGCTTCCCTCCACACCGCCGACTCTTTCGGAAATGGTGCGATGGGTCGCGCAACTTGGCGGCTATGTCAATCGAAAACGGCCGGATCCGCCCGGCCCTCAAACGATCTGGCTTGGTTTGCAGCGCGCTCATGATTTCGCTATCTGCTGGCAAAATTTTGGCCCCGGCTCTCAAGGGAGTGCCGAAGATGTGTAGAACAAC
>DASVHB010000230.1:0-5306 GCA_036379195.1 Pirellulales bacterium | reverse complement strand
GGGACGACCCGATTTCGATCTGGTAGTGCAGCCAGGTGTCACGACCGCCACGCGCGAGGGACAGCCGCAGCAAGCGGGCGGGCAGGTGCGGCAGGATTTTTCGGGAGCGGGCACCGGCTCGCTCAGCATCGACCGCGGCGGCACCGCGTCCTTGGTTGTACGTGCGTTTCGCAGCGGCTATCAGGGGCCGATTCAACTCTTGGTCGAAGGGCTGCCCGATGATGTCCACGCGGCCTCGACGACGATCGGCGCGGGACAGAACGAGGGCACCATTCTCCTGACCGCCGACTTCGAAGCGGCCAGCGCCGCCGGAGAACTGCGCGTGATCGGCACCGGCCAAATCGAAACTGCGCCCCCCGCCGCGACCGCCAGCATTCAGCGAATCGCGGTGCAGCCCGTGGTGCTGGCGGCGCTAAACAACAACGGCGTCGTCGAGCGCGAGTTCCAGACATTGGCCTGGGGCGTGAGCCGCCAGGGGGCAGAGTTGGCTCTGCAAGCCAATTGGGCTAACGAGGTCGTGGTCGGCGGGGCGAGCACGTTGCGCGTGACCGCCAAGCGCCGCGAAGGACTTGCCGGCGACATTGCCGTGCAATTGGTGAACCTGCCGGCGGGACTGACGGCGGCCGCCGGGTCGATTCCCGCGCAGCAAAACCAGATTGAAATACCTGTCGCCGCCAGCATTGATTTGACGCCAGGCAGACACAGCCTGGTCGCCGAGGGACGGCTGATGGTTGCGGGAAAGCCGGAACCGGTGATCGCGGCGTTTCCGCTGGCGTTCGACGCGCTGCCGGTAGCGGTCGTTGATCTGCCCGTCCAACAGCTCGATGTGCCGCAAGAGGGGTCGGCCAGCTTGCGTGTGCAGATTAAACGACATGGGGCGTCTGCCGAGCCTATCGAGTTGTCGCTTGTCAATCTGCCCAAGGGCGTCACGGCTGGCGGCACGACGATCGCCGCCGATGCGACGCAATTCGATCTTGTCCTGGCGGGTGGTGACGCCGCGGCCAGCCCGATTCGCCGCATTGTGCAGATCAAGCTTAAAACGCGACTGGGCGAACGTACCATCGACTTGCCCACCCTGCGATTCGCCCTGCGTGTAACCAGCAAATCTGGTTAGGAGGGCAGCTTACGGTAGTGTCTCAAAGTTGAGTTGGTCATCCTCACCAACCCGAAGCGTCAGCGAGGAAATGCCCGTTTTGCCTCGCTTACGCTTCGGGTTGGTGTCAAATCGCCGCCGACCAACTCAACTTTGCGACACTACCCAACTTACTCCTCACTCGACATCATTGCCGCGGCAGCGCTAAAATGACGGGCTTGTAGTCACATTCCTTGCTCGAGTGGTGGCACTGGGTGGGTCCGAACCGGTTGATTTCGTTGCGGGGCGTCGATGTCCATAATCTCAAGCATATCGATCTCGATCTGCCGCATCGCCGGCTGATTGTGCTTTGCGGCGTCAGCGGCAGCGGCAAAAGCAGCCTGGCCTTCGATACGCTGTACGCCGAAGGACAACGCCGCTATATCGAAACGTTCTCGGCCTACACTCGGCAATTCTTAGAACGTCTGGAAAAGCCCGCCGCCGAGCGCATCGAAGGCATTCCTCCGGCGATCGCGGTGGCGAGCACGAGCAAGCGGCCCAGCCGGTCCACCCGCTCGACGATCGGCACCGCCACCGAAACGTACGACTATCTGCGGCTGCTGCTGGCCAAGGTGGGCCAGGTATTCTGTCTGAGCTGCGGGCGCGAAGTGCGGCGCGATACGCCGCAAAGTGTGGCCGCCGCGCTCAGCGGCCTGCCAAGTGGAATTCGCTATTTGGTGACATTTCCGCTCGATACTGTCGCCACCCGCGATTACGATGCGCTGGCCGCGGCTCTGCGCGAAGAAGGCTTTGTCAGGGCCATCATCGACGATCGGCTGGTTGATTTTGACCATTCAACTGAGCCGCAATGGCAGTTGTCGGCGGTTAAGGGTGATGCACGACGGCGAATTGACGTGGTCGTCGATCGGCTAGCCGCCGGAGCGACCAGCGAACGTCGCGTGCTTGACTCCCTGGAAACCGCCTTTGAAAAAGGCGGCGGGTATTGCCAAGTTTTGTTGGAGATCACCGGTACCGATCTGCCCGATGGTTTTCCAAATGGCCGCGATCTGACCGTCGACGATCGGCGCTGGAGGCGACTGGCGTTCAGCACGCGGCTGGCCTGCGACGACTGCGGACGCGAATACCCCACGCCGGAACCTCGGTTATTCAGTTTCAACAGCCCGTTGGGCGCCTGCCCCGAGTGCGAGGGCTATGGCAACGTGATCGATATCGACATGAGTCTGGTGGTGCCCGACGAGCGGAAGACGCTGCGCGAAGGGGCGATCGCGCCCTGGAACACTCCGGCATATGCGCACGAGCTGAACGAACTGCTCGCGCTGGCGCGCGACTACGACGTGCCGGTCGATGTGGCCTACGAGCGGCTCGACGAGCGGCAGCGGCGGCTGATCTTCGAGGGAGTGCCGCAACGCAACTTCGGCGGGCTGCGCGGATTCTTTGCCTGGCTCGAACGGCGGAAGTACAAGATGCACATTCGCGTGTTTCTGAGCCGGTGGCGGAGCTATCGAACTTGCCCTGCCTGCCACGGCGCGCGGCTGCGGCCCGAGGCGCTGGCCACGCGGCTGGGCGGCAAGAATATCGCCGAGTTGTCGCGACTTGAGATTCGCAACGCCGCCGAATTTTTTCACGCGCTCGAATTGCCGCCGTGGCAGCGAGCGGTGGGACGCACGATGCTCGAACAGGTGCGGGCCCGGCTCGGTTATTTGCAAGCGGTCGGACTCGACTACCTGACGCTCGACCGCCCGCTGCGCACGCTCAGCGGCGGCGAAACGCAACGGGTGGCGCTTACCTCGGCGCTCGGCTCAAGCCTGGTGAACATGCTTTACGTGCTCGACGAGCCTTCCATTGGCTTGCATCCACACGACACCGGCCGGCTGCTGGCGGCCATCGAGGGCCTACGCAACCGCCGCAACACGGTGGTGGTGGTCGAACATGAAGAAGCGATGATCCGCGCGGCCGACCAGGTGGTCGAAATCGGTCCGGGCGCGGGCGAGCGGGGCGGGCGCGTCGTCTTTCAGGGCACGCCGCGGGAAATGGAAGCTTCGACTGCCAGCCTCACCGGCGACTATCTGGCCGGTCGCCGAGCGATCCGCCCGCCGGCCAAACGACGCTTGCCCGAACGCGGCTGGATTCGCCTGGCCGGCGCACGCGGCAACAATCTCAAGAATGTCACCGTTGAGTTTCCCTTGGGTCTGCTGTGCGTGGTCACCGGTGTGAGTGGGTCGGGCAAGAGCACGCTCATCGAAGACACGCTGTACCCAGCCCTCTGCCGCCGCTTGCGTAAAGAAACTCTCAAGCCGCTCGACTACGATGATCTGTTCGGCGACGGCCAGGTGAACGACGTGGTGATGGTCGATCAATCGCCCATCGGTCGTTCGCCGCGCTCCAATCCGGTCACCTATATCAAGGCGTTCGACGAAATCCGCCAGGTGTTTGCCGAGACGGTCGACGCCCGCACGCGCAATTACACGGCGGGGCATTTCAGCTTCAACGTCGAAGGCGGCCGGTGCAATCTCTGCGAAGGCCAGGGATACATCGAGATCGACATGCAGTTTCTGGCCGACGTGTATATGAAATGCGGCGAGTGCCAGGGACAGCGATATCGACGCGAGATTCTGGACGTGGCCTATCGCGATCGGAACATCGCCGAGGTGCTCGACATGACGGTCCGCGAAGCGTTTGCCTTTTTCCGCGGTCAGACCAAAGTGCAAGCCAGGCTCAAGCGGCTGATGGACGTGGGTCTCGATTACCTGCGGCTGGGGCAGCCGGCCAACACGCTCAGCGGCGGAGAGTCGCAACGGCTGAAGCTGGCGGCGTATCTATCGGGAGTGAAACGCGGGCGAACGCTGTTTTTGCTCGACGAGCCGACGACCGGATTGCACTTTGCCGACATCGTGCAACTGCTCGATTGTTTCGAGGCGCTGCTGGCGATTGGCCATTCGCTGATCGTGGTCGAGCACAATTTGCATTTGATCAAGGCTGCGGATTATGTGATCGACCTGGGGCCGGGCGCCGCGGAGGAAGGCGGCCGCGTGGTGGTGCAAGGCACGCCGGAATTCGTGTCGCGCAACGCGGAATCGGTCACGGGGCGTTATTTGGCGACAGCGCTGGCAGAGAAAAGGGTTCAATGATGATTGCGGCCCTCTTGGTAGTCCCGCCCCTCGTAGTCGATGGCTTCGGCCGCCCCCGTCCTGTGTTCACCAAAGCCGCATGTGCGGCGCTGGGCGAGTCGGTTATAATGAGTTAGCGGCGAATCGTTTGGAAACTCGACAAGGTCATTATGCATCGGCTTGATTTAGAATCGGCGGACTCGTTAGTTCAAGCGTTCGTTTGTTCGCTGCCGCTTGACGATCCTGAGGGAATCGAAATCTCGACACGAACGTGCTCGTCCAAGGCGTAATTAGCTCGCCACGCTCGGCATCGTCACAATGTGTTGAACGTTGCTAATGGCGGTCGTACTCAGTCCTATTTCCTCTCAACGCCCAACTCGGCGAGCTTCTTGGCGATGTCCGGCCCGTGCTCGGCGGCTTTCACGTTCTTGTCGATGTAGAGGATCTTGCCGTCCTTGCCGATGTAGAACGTCCAGCGATTGGCGAAACCGCGATCTTTGTTGAGCACGCCGTATGCCTCGGCCGTCTCCTTGTCGGGATCGCTGAGAATCGGGAAATCGAGATTGAGCGACTCGGCGAACTTCTGGTTCACGTCAGGCTCATCGACGCTGGCCGCGAAGTAGGCGACGTCGAATTGACGCAGGGCTTTGCCACTCGCACCGAGTGACTGGCATTCTTTCGTTCAGCCACCGGTAAAGGCTTTGGGATACCAGGCGACGACGACGGCTTGCTTGCCTTTGAAATCGGCCAGCTTGTACGTCTTGCCGTCGCTCCCTTCGAGCGAAAACGCCGGTGCGGTGTCGCCGGGCTTGAGTTCATCGGCGCTTCGTGCGACAGAGGTTAACGCTAGGATCGCGACGAATGCTATAAAACGTTTCATGGCAGGAATTCCGAGGCAGGGGTCAGTGATCGGAGACCAGAGCTGCCAAAGTATAGCACGGCGCGATAGGTCAGGCCACCAGCATGTGGGTGTAACCGGCGATCCGCCCGGTCCTTTTGGTAGCCGGGGAAGTCTGGGTAAACAAAAAGCGGCCTTTCTGCCATGATGGGGTTGGTAACTCACCCGTTTCAATGGCATGGAGGCCGCACCAATGAGCTTGAACGAA
>DASVHB010000229.1:0-14698 GCA_036379195.1 Pirellulales bacterium | reverse complement strand
ATTAGTACAGTTCGACTGAGACGCCGCCATGCAATTCCGCATCGACCCCACCAACCGCCTGCCGATCTACCGGCAATTGGCCGCGCAAATTCGCGAAGGCGTCGCGCGCGGGCGGCTGCGGCCGGGCGAGCAGCTTCCCTCGGTGCGCGAGTTGTCGCGCACTTTGGTGGTCAATCCCAACACCGTCGCCCGTGTGTATACCGAGCTGGAACGCGACGGCGTGCTGCACACGCGGCAGGGCCTCGGCGTATTCGTCGCCGAACCAAAGGCCGAGCTGACCCGCCGTGCTCGCAAAGAAAAACTTGCCGAGTTGCTCGACCGTTTTTTGACCGAGGCCGTCTATCTGGGTTTTTCGGCAGACGAGGTGGTGGCCGCCGTCAGCGACCGAGTGGGACAGTTTCAATGGACCGGGGCGAGCACTTGATCGTGAGTAACCAGCATGACCGACGCCATCCTCACCCAGCGGCTCACCAAGTATTACGGGCGGCGGCCGGTGGTGCACGCGCTCGATCTGCGCGTGCCGCCAGGCGCCATCTACGGCTTTCTGGGCCGCAACGGGGCGGGCAAAAGCACCACCCTCAAAATGCTCACCGGCATGGTCCGCCCCGACAGCGGACGAGCGTTCTTGCTGGGCGAACCGGTCGAGCAATTGCGGCCCGAGACGCGCGCCAAAATTGCCTATCTAGCCGAAGGGCATCCGCTCTATCGCTGGATGAGCGTAGCCGAGGCCGTCCGCTTCGCCCGGCCCTTCTATGCCAGTTGGAACCAGCCGCTGGTCGATCAGATTCTCGACCACTTCGAGCTGCCGCGCCGAACCAAGATTCGCCGGCTTTCCGGTGGGCAGCGGGCGCAGCTCTCGTTGGCGCTGGCCGTGGCGCCCGACCCAGAGCTTTTGATTCTCGACGATCCCACGTTGGGACTCGACACCGTCGTGCGGCGCGAGTTCCTGGAGTCGCTGATCCAGGTGATTCAACGCCGCGGGCGGACGATTCTGTTCAGCTCGCACATTCTGGGCGATGTCGAGCGCGTGGCCGACCGCATCGGCGTGCTGGTCGATGGCGTGCTGCGCGTCGACTGCCCGACCGACCATTTTAAGGAGGCCGTTCGCAAAGTCGTGCTGGAATTCAACCGCGTGCCGCCCGAGTTTCCGGGCTGCGCTGGGCTGGTCAGCAGCCGTCAAGTCGGCGTCAGTCTGGAACTGGTTGTGGTGGATTTCGGCGACGGGCAGCGGCAGGTTTGCGAATCGCTCGAACCGCGTTCGATCGACGTGATGGAGCTGAATTTGGAAGACGCGTTTATTGAGTATACGCGCGGGCCGCGTTCGGTCCCGCTCTTCACCCCCGCGGAGCAACGTCATGCTGAAGGCATTGGTGTTCAAGGAGCTGCGTGAGACCGGGCTGCTCGGCCTGCTGGCCCTGGCCGTAGGGTTTTACAATCTGGCGTCGGTGCTCGGCTACGACATTCCGCACTGGGCGGGGCATCATGCCGCGACAACCCCGTTCATCGGCGACGGCTTCGTGGCCGAAGTCGCCATCATGGCGCTGTTTCTGGCCGTGGCCCTGGGGCTGATGCAGTCGTACGCCGAATCGGCCCGCGGCACCTGGCTGTGGCTGTTGCATCGACCGATCGGCCGAAATCGGGTGATCGCGGTAAAGCTGGCCGTCGGAACCGTGGTGTACGTTCTGTGCGCCGCTCCGCCGCTGGCGGTCTACGCGCTTTGGGCCGCCACGCCGCGCACCCACGCCAGCCCCTTCGAGTGGTCGATGACCATCGATGCCTGGCGCTATTGCTTTGCGATGCTGGTAATGTACTTCGCCGCGTTCCTGTCGGGCGTGTGGCCCGGGCGATGGTGGGGCGCGCGGCTGCTTCCCTTTCTGGGAGTGGGCGTCCTGGCGTATGCCGGCTCGCACGTTTTCGACCGGACCCTTCCGCTGGGGCGGCATTGGGAATGGGCCTGGTTGGCGCTGCTGGCCGCGGCGTCGATCTATGCCACGCTGTTCGTCGTTCGCTCGCGCGATTTTTCTTGATCGAGACTTTCGCATGCCTATTTCCATATGCTCTGCCGTATTGTCACCTTTCGCTCCGCGAAAGAGCTCGGGTTCGGGAAACGACAGGCGACCCTGGTCGGAATTGCCGCGCTTCATCCTCGCCACGTTGATGGCGTTCGGCGTTGCCGTGCCGTGGGGGATTGTCACGATCGTGGCGATCGAGAAACCGGTGAAGCAAATCGTTGGCAAGCCGAACGTCGACTATCTTCAAGTGCGTTCCGACGGCACGCCGGTGATCCACACGTACAATTACTATTCGGGCTTGGACGCCTACCGTTTCGTCGACGGAAAACAGGCCTCGCCCTCCGAGATCGAGAAGTGGAAAGACGACCAATGGCTCGAGGGCGCTTGGCTTTTCAGCGGCATGTCCGACGAAGATCTTCAATATCGCTTGAGCTGGCGTGAGCGGCTGATGTATTTTCAGCTCGACACTGCCATGATTTACTACTTGGTGTATGACGGGCGACCAGACGGCCACGCCTATTTCGCGGCTTACAACTCGCGGAGCAAAGCGCTGCTTGGCTATCTGGGAACCACTGGCTTCACCGCCGAAAAACCGGCCATCGAACAACAATTTCGCATTGATGGACGCCGTTCGTCTTGGCGGGTCGCGCTTGTCAGCCACCTGACAAACTCACATGTCTTGCCGAATCAACGCATCAGTCGCCCCTCGAACCTACCGAAGTCGTCGGTCTATTTGCTTTCGGGCGACGCGGTGTGGCACGTCGATCTCAAGCAGCTCAGCGCTGAAAAGATCGCCGAGTTTCCTGATGCGATGAATATCACGTTGGCGCCCCCGCCGCCAGGAACCATGTTCGGCGACGAATCGCGTGTGGCCGATCGTTTGTTGGTCCGCATGAAAACCAGCGTGGAGATAATCGATTCCGATGGCCAACGCTTGGGCCACTGGACCCTACCCGTGGAAGCTCGCGGCAAAGATCTTCGTCACTGGTACGACTTGGGCGATGGCAAAGTTCTGACCACGTACCTGCGCCGGATGGTTGGCAACCATCTTGAGCTGGAGTTGTTGTGGCTCGATTCGTCGGGCCAAATCGAGCGACGGCAAACCATCGAAGAATCGCAAGGCGGCCTCGACCCCGATGAAGTTTGGACGATCGCTCCGGCGATCCCCATGCCCGCCGTCTTGACGGCGATGTTTTTGGCAGAGGCGCCCGAGATCCGCGGCCCCGATTACTCGAGCGATTTCGCCAAGGTGGTGGCGATTTTCTGGCCGGCGCTGTCGATCGTCTATGTGCTGTCCGCCGCGTTGGCTTTGCTGGCGTATCGGCGGCAGCGACGATATGCGCTGCCCTGGGCCGGCGCGTGGGCTGTGTTCGTGTTGCTGCTGGGTGTGCCCGGCTGGTTGGCGTATCGCTGGCATCGCCGCTGGTCGGTGCTGATGCCGTGCGCAGAGTGCCATCACGCGGCGCCGCGCGATCGTGAGCACTGCGTGGTCTGCGGCGCGATGTTCGCCCCGCCTTCGCTCACCGGCGCCGAGGTGTTCGGCTGATTATTATTGAATATGTCCGCTCTGCGACTTGCGCGAGCTACCCCTTTAGAAGTCTCAGATCGACAGCGCCTCGCGCTTCTGGCGAATGAACGCGTCTCGCAGCAGCTTCGGGCCGGCAGCGTATGCGTCCCCAAATCACTGGCCACTAGCCACTAGCCACCACCGCCCTCACAACAACCCCGGAATGGGCATCCCACCCGTGAGCGCCTGCACCAGGTCGGTGGGCAAGCCATTGGCCACGCGCACTTGCCCGACATCCAACAGCGACTGCATGACCGTGGCCAGCAGATGTTTGATCGTGATCGGCTCGCTGAGCGGCGCGCCGCCGTCGCGCGTCGATTGGCCGATCACCTGGCCCATGCGTAAACCGCCGCCGTACAACAACAGCGGGGCCAGGTTGCCCCAGTGGTCTCGCCCGCCCTTGGCGTTGATGCGGGGCGTGCGCCCCATCTCGCCGCAAACCACCAGCAAAATGCGGTCGCTCAGGCCGCGAGCTTCGACGTCTTCAACGAACGCCGACACCGCGTGATCGAGCGGCAGGCCCATGTAGCCCATGCCCTCGACCATGCCCGCGTTGTTCACGTCGGCGTGCATGTCCCAGACAAAACTGGTGGTCACCGTCACAAAGCCGCAGCCGGCCTCGCAGAGACGCCGGGCGAGCAACAACAGCTTGCCGAGCGTTTGCGAGTTGTCGGTGTAATGTTTGTAGTTGTTCCATTGCCGGCTGATCGCTTCGGGTCGCACCAGCGGCGCGGTGTCGTAACGGGCGACGACGTGCGGGTCTTCGCGTTTCAGATCAAACGCCCCAGCCACGCCGCCCAGAATCATGCGAAACGCCTGCTCGCGCGTCGCATCGAGACCAGCCAGCGAGCCGCGCGCATCAAGTCCCATGCGCACGCGGTCGAACTCGCGCAGCAAATGCCGGCGGTCGTCAAGCCGTCCCATCGGAATCGACAGTTGCATGGCCTGCTGCATCTGCCCGCCACTGCCGGGCACAAACGGCGCCGCCGAGCCGCCCAGCGTGCCGGTGGATTCAAAATTGCCAAAGCTCTTGATGGCCGGCATGCTCTCGGGCACGACTGCCTGCGGGTAGAGGGCGGCGTTGGTCGGCACGCCGGTCGCGGGATGGTTCGGCCCGGCTACGCGGCTATAGAGCGACCCCATATTCGCCCCGAGCGTGTCGCGGCAGACGATGGGCTTGATGTCGTGGTTGGCGTCGCCGGTGGTGAACGAGCGGACGACGGTCAGTTTGTCGGCCAGTGAGGCCAGCCGGCCAAACGTGCCGCCGAAGGTGACGCCGGGGATGCGCGTGGTTACTTCGTCGGTGGCGCTGCGCACCTCGGCGGGCGCCGACATTTTGGGATCGAACGTTTCGAACTGGCTGGGGCCGCCGTGCAAGAATAAGAACACGACCGAGCGGTCTTTGACGAGTCGCCCCCGCAGCGGCGAGATCGAGGCGGTGGACTCAGCGGCCCGCGCCGCCACCAGATCGGCCAGCGACAGCCCGCCGAGCGCGAGTCCGCCGATGCGCAGGAATTCGCGGCGGCCAAATCGCCGGCTCGTTTGAACGAGCGAGAGCACGGCAAAGCTCCTGTTGGTGTCAGGCCCCGTTTGCAAACGCTTCCAGCCATCGTATCAAAACCGGCTGATGCGAACAACTCGCCTCCGGCCGAGGCAGTGTCTTAATAGCTGACCCGACGCAGTTCATACAAATCGACCGTATGGCACACCGAACCGTTATCGAAGGGCGCCGTCAGCGCCTTGTTGACTTGCAGTCCGCGAGCGGCGCACTCGTCGACAAACGGCGCCGCGCCGCGGCGGCCGGGATCGGCCACCAAGCCGAGCCCCCGGGGCGCGAGCGTTTGTGCCAGCGCCGCGGCGATCAAGCCGGGCTAGTCTTTTTCGTAAAGCACGTCGGCGGCGGCTACGAGATCGAAACGCCCCAGATCGGCGGGGAACGAACGCCAATCGACCAGCTTCGTCTCTGGGCCGGGCAAGCCGTTGCGACGCGCGTTGAGCCAGGTGAAATCCAGCGACTCGGCGTAATAGTCGCTCGCAAGCACCTCGAAGCCTTGATGGATGGCCACCGCGCACACGTAGCCAATGCCGCAGCCCAGCTCTAAGAAACGCCGCCCCTGCCCGGCCTCGGCGGCCACCCGTGCGGCCAGACACAAGGCCGAGGGCCACACGTCGGCCCAATAGGGTAGCCGTTCGTCGCGGTTAAAGTCTTCTTCGTCGATCAGCTCGTCAGGGCTGCGCGGCTTGAGCAAGCGGCAATCGCGATCGGCCAAGCTCAGCTCATGCTCGACGATCACGAATCGGCGGCCGAGTGCATCGGCCAGCGACTGCCAATCGGGCGGTCCGCAGGTTGTTTGTCCCTCGCGCGACATATCTCAGTGTCTCGACCTGGGTCTGTAGGGAACGGACTCCGTGCACTCCGTGCCGATCCGCGGGGGCGGCGACACGTCGCCCCGCGCATCGGTGGAAATATCACTTAGGCAGCGGGTAACGCCGGGTCAGAATAACCTCGACTCGCAGTTCACGGAACGGCACGGAGTCCGTTCCCTACAGAGCTCGATCCAAGGCGCCGCCTGGCACGTCGAAGATACCGTTTGCCCGGCTTCGACGGCAGCATATAATAGAGCGGTTGCGTTTGCGCTTCTGGGGGCGAACTGGATTCGACCGGACAGCTTGAAGCGCACGTGGCGTGCCGTGGTTGATCAGTTGGCCACGTAAAAAGCTGATCATCTATCTTCAATTGCCGAAGATACCTATGCGTTGGCTGCCTAACTAAAGGCAACCCTGGCTGAGGGCTTTCGTCGGAGAGGCCCAAAAGCCGGTCACCAATTCCGAATCGCCCCGGGTCAACGTTGGGTACGCCCGGGGTTAAAAAAGTGCCCGACTAGCCTGCCGCGCACCCTGTCGGGTCGGGGGCCGAAGGGCGAAACCGCGGAAATAGTCCGACTACGCACGTAGAAGCGGGCGTCGAAATGTTACGGGACGCGGGTTCGATTCCCGCCGCCTCCACTGATTTGGGCCTTGCGAGAAAATCGCAAGGCTCTTTTCTTTGGCATGGTCAGCAGGCACATCGGGAGCCGTCTACCCCGCGGCGATGCTACCGAGCGATGCTGCCAAGGCCGGCGCAACCGTGATCGCCATCGACCCTGAACCCTGCGACGGATGCTGGTTGCAAGGCGCCGCGGCTGACGTGCTGCCCAAGTTATTTGACGATGCTTTCGTGAGCGACAGATGATGGCGGCAACCAGGCGGCACAATCGACCCAGCGGCCTTCGCGAATCGAACGCAGCACCGCCACGGTCCAATCGTGCATGGGCAGCGCGATTTCAGCCGGCGAAGAGGTGGACGCGCCATCGACCATCGCATCGACCAAGGCGCCGTCGGGCGAGCTGGGCGGCTCCAGGTCGAGAATCTCTTCGATCTCGTTCTTTTGCGCGCGAAAGAGCTTTTCGCTGCGCAATAGCAGGTCGGCATCGCGGCAATGAAAATGGATGTCCTCGCGCCAATGATGGGCGTCGCCGACAAAATGCGCCATTAGTCCGGCGCCGCCCGATAGCCTGGCAAACGCCTGTGTGACAATCTCGACCTGGCTGCCGCGGGGGTCGCTCACCGCCAGCACGGCGGTGGGTCGCTGGCCGGTGATGAAGTTGACTACGTCGATCTGATGGCTGCCCGCGTCGCCGAAGTATCCGGCGCCCACGCGCGGGTCGTCGCGCCATGTGCCCTGAATGGTCTGCTGCCAACGTTCGCAGACAAAAATGTGAACTTGTCGCAGCGGGCCATACCAATCGGCGCGGCGCGTCAGTTCGCGGCGGGCCGTGATATAGGGGGCCTTGTACCGCCGCTGATAGCTCACGACCAGCAACCGGTTCATCGACCGCGAGCGTTCGATCAAATCGACGATCTCGTCGCGCTGGCCGCACAACGGCTTTTCACACAGCACATCAAGCCCCAGGTCGAAGGCCAGGCGGCATTGCTCGTAGTGAGCGAGCGTCGGCGAGCAAATGACGACTGCCCGCACCTGGTGGCCGGCCAAGGCCCGCCGAACGTCGGTTTCGACCGCGGCCCGCGGGGCGCATTCATCGCGCAGTCGCTGGGCGGTCGAATGGTCGGGGTCGCAGCACACCGCCAGTTCGACGCGCGGGTCGACCGCTAATCGCTGCGCATGCAGCCGGCCGACCACGCCACAGCCCACGAGAGCCAGGCGAAGTTGCGAGCCGGCGGGTTCGAGAGAAGGCATCGGCGGCGGCAAGTTACTCTTCCTGTTCGCCTAGTTCGCCGAGCACAATTTCGCGCGCCAGTTTTTCGTCGTCTCGCATAAACGCGACCTTCACGCGATCGCCGGGCTTGTGCTTGGCGATGGCCGCGATCAGCGCGTTCATATCTTGAATCGGCCCTTCGTCGAGCTGGACGATGATGTCGCCGGGTTGCAAGCCGCCGACGGCCGCGGCGGAGTTGGGCGTGACCGACTCGATGCGGCAGCCGTTGCCATTGCCGAAGGCCAGGCTTCGCACACCGAGCAGCGCGCCGCGGCGGAAGTCGATCATGGCGCCGGGAAAAGCGGCGGCCAATCGCTCATGGCCGGCGTCGCTGACGCCGGTGCAATAAAGCCGCAATACTTGCAGGCTGGTCAGCTCCACGATGGCATCGAGTGAGCTGTCGGTAAACTGCGGACCATAGAGCTTGAGTTCGTCGATTCGGCGGATGCGCGGCAAGAGGGTGAGCGCTTCATCGCCCCCCTGCCAAGCACGGCCCAGCATCAAACGGTGAACGATCAACTCGCCGTCTTCAACGCCTCCGATCTGGATTTCGGCCCCCAAGTTTCGCAACTCGACCAGGGCGGCGCGTTGTTGCCGCAGGTGCTGCTCATGCAGCACGATGGCCGCGCGACTGGCAGCCAGGCGGTGCTCGCTCTGAGAAAGCTTGCCCAGCGCCGCCCGGGCGGCCTGCGCCACGCGCAACTCGTCGGAGTCGGAGAGCGATGCCAAAACGTCGATCGCCCTTCGGGTGACCTCGGCCCGGCGGCCGTCGGCCGCCACGGTCAGAGCGGCAATGACCGGCTCGCCGCAGCGCTGCAACTGAGCAGTGGCTGCCTGCCGCTGAGCGAACCGATCGCTATCGAGTTCGGCGATCCAGCGTTCGACGTCCGGCGGCGCGGGCGCCGCCGGCGATTCGGCCGCGCGCACCATCGGCGCGCCGCCCGTCAGGCACGTGGCCAGCACCAGGGCAACTCGTTTTGCGGTCATCATCAACTTTATCGGATCCGCGCCCATCCGGGTTATCCGTGGTTTTTCACCGGCAAATGTGACTTTCACAAACAACAAGTATAGCCAATCGGCGGACAAAGTGCTCGCGGATTGGCGCGTTCTAAGATCAAGGTTTGTTCCCCAGAATCAAGGACTTTCTCGCGATGATGCCCCTCGGCGCGGTCAAATCCGGGCTAGCCAGGCAGCGGCAGCTTGCTGCGGCGCTCCAAGTCGACGGCGCGCCACATGTACCAACTCGCTACCGAACGAAACGGCCGCCAACGCTCGGCGTGCCGCGTCAACTCGGCGGGGGTCGGCAGCTCGCGCTTGGCATAAGTAAGCATAAACCCGCGCCGCACGCCCAAATCGGCCACGGGCAGCACGTCGGGCCGGCCCAAGCGAAACATCAGCAGCATCTCGACCGTCCAGCGTCCAACGCCACGCACGCCGATCAGCCGCGCCACGATTTCATCGTCATCCATTTTTCGCAGCCTGGTAAACGTGGGCACCGTGCCGTCGAGCGTTTTGGCGGCCAGGTCTTTGACAGCCAGAACTTTCGCGCGAGAAAGGCCGGCCTTCCGCAGGGCTTCGTCGTTGGCGGCGACGATGGCCGCCGGCTGGATGCCTCGGCGATGCGGGAATTGCGCCGCCACGCGTCCGAAAATCGTGGCCGCGGCCTTGCCCGACAATTGTTGGTAGATGATTGCCCGCAGCAGGGCTTGAAACGGGCTTTGGATTTTTTCGGGCCGTAGTGTGAACGGGCCGGCCTGCGCGATCAGCCGGGCAAGCCGGCGGTCGGCGCTGATGAGATGACTGACTGCCTCGACCGGGTCGAATGCCAATGGCTGGGCGGATCTGGGTGGCGGAGTGGTGAAAACCAGGTTGTCGGATTCGGCCAAAAGAAACTTCTCAAAAAATGCGATCGCTCAGGCGGCAAGGACCTTCCCGCCACCCGGTTGCGGATGGTTTCGGATGATTTTAAACAAGCGGACGCGATTTTTGCACGGCCCCATCCCAGCGAGACGGCCATTTTGCGGTTCCTCGCTCAAAAACTTGCCGCGGCCGATTTGCCTCGAATTATAATAAACGCCATACGACCACTTTCGCCCCCGAGGAGATAACCATGAAACTCCGACTTTGGATAATATCTGGTTGCTTGGCGGCCAGCGCCATCTTGCTGACAGGTTTGCCGGCGGCGGCGCAAACTTCATTGCCTGGGGCCGCGGTCACACCGAGGCCCAATGTTTCGCCCGACCGTCCGCCGCAGGGCCGCCCCGAGAACCGTTGGCGTTACCGATTTCATCGCGACACCTGGTGGTATTGGACGGCGGGCGATGCATGGGCTTATTGGAACGGCGATATGTGGGTGCCCTATACCGGCCAAACCAACGCGGCCGATCTTGCGCCCGGCTCGATGCTGGGGCCGATTTCGGGACCGGTGGGACTGCAAGGCGTCTTTTTGCGTGGTCCCCAGTCGGGCTTGATTCGCGTGGGCGACCGCGCCTCGACAAAGATGTTGCCGCGCGGCACGGTGATGCCACGCTTTTTGCGCGGCGAGTTTACAGAGAATCCGGCGCTCGATGCGCCGCGAGAGACGCCCTCGCCGTAACGCACGCATAGATTTAGGCCGCATTGCCCATGTTTCCCTGGCCCGCGATGCGCACCGGCTCCCGGACGCGCCAAACAGCGCGCCCCCGTACTAACCCGACGCGTAAGCGCGATTTAGTCGGGTTCTTGTCCTCGCTCACGCTTCGGGTTGGTGTGGGCGCGCGATGCGGTCAGGCGACCTGTTGGCAAATTACCTGTGCCGCCTGTTCGAGCGATTGGCGAGCGACGACTCGACCAGGCAGCAACTGGGCCGCGTTCTGTGCGGCGGCGGCGATGCCAATTCGCACCGCTTCGACCATTTCGCGACCTTGTGAAAGGGCCCAGGCGGTTCCAGCCGCCAGGCAATCGCCACAGCCGATGGGATTAATCACGCGGTCAACCGCCAATGGCTGCAAGCGAAACGCCTCGCGAGAAGAGCTGACCCACACCGCGCGCTTGCCTTCGGTGATCACTACCCATTGCGCGCCGCGGCCGTTCAGTTCGCGCATGCCTGCCAACAACGATGCTTCGTCGTCGAGCGGCCGATCCAGCGTGCGGGCGAGCTCCTCGCGATTGGGCTTCACGACCAGCGGCTGGCATTCCAAGGCCGCCAGCAACTCAGGCCCGCGGGCGTCGAGCACCGCGCGGCATGGCGCAACGGTCAAGAGGTCGCGATAAAACGTCAGAGGCGTCCCGGCGGGCAACGAGCCGCTAAGCACAACTAACTGCGCTTGCACGACGGTCTCGGCGTAAACACGCGAAAACTCTGCCAGACAACTCGACGGCAACGCCTGCGCGTTTTCGACCAATTCGGTCACAGAGTTTGTCGCCGAATCGATGAGGGTGGTACAGACGCGCGTGGGCTGCTGAACGCCGATGAGCACGGGCTTCGCAGCCAGCACTGTCAATTCATGGCGCACGCGATCGGCGACATCGTCGCCCATGGGGCTTATCACGCGGCAGTCGGCGCCAAGCTGGGCCAGCGCGATGCCGACGTTCAGCACCTTGCCCGAAGCGCACCAATGCGCCTCGGCGGCCCGATTTACTTCGCCGAGTTGAAGCGCATCGAACCGCAAGATATGTTGCCAGGCAGGCGTGAGTCCGGCGGCGAAGATCATGGCGGATTGAGTTCTGAACCAGACTCTAAAACATTTGCGTTAGTAAATCGGCGAGCTCGGCATCGTCCAATTGCCGCGGGTTGCCATTCATGCTATTGCCGCGCGAAGCCGCCACCAAGTCGGCAACTTGGTCACGTTGCACGTCTAGCTCGCTCAGCCGCTTCGGCACGCCCACGGCGTCCGCCAGCTCGTCGATGACTGTGAGGAACGCATCGGCGGCCGCGGCGTCGCTGGGCCATGCGCCGCCCAGGGTGTCGCGCGCCAGCCGCGCCAGCTCGGCTTCGCGCACCGGGCGGTTGATGCGCAAGGCGGCGGGCAGCATCACAGCGCAAGCCAGACCATGCGTTACCCGCGCATGCACGCCCAGCGCCGCCGCCACGCCGTGCGCCAAGCCCAGCCCTGAGTTGGCCAGGCACATGCCCGACAGCAAGGCCGCGTGGGCCATTGCTTCACGCGCCTCTCGCGATGATCCATTTCGAACCGCCTCGGGCAAGGCCGGCAGCGCGCGGCGGAGACCGTCGATGGCCAATGCCTGGGGAATGGGCCGGGCGAACCGCGACAAATAGCTTTCGACTAGTTGCGTAATGGCGTCCATGCCCGACCACGCCGTTGCCGATGCCGGCAGCGTGACGGCCAGCTCGGGATCGACGAGCACCACGCGCGGCAGCATCAGTTCGCTGCGCAGGCTTTTTTTGAAGGGCGGATCGTAGCAGGAAATGACAGCGTTTTTGGTGGCCTCGGCGCCTGTTCCGCCGGTGGTGGGCATGACGAGCACGGGCAGCGGCGGTTCGATGATTTTCAGCCCGCGGCCCACGCCTTCCAAATAATCGCGCACGGTGCGACTGGCACGGTTGGTAGCCAGCGCGGCGGCTGCTTTGGCCAGGTCGATGGCCGATCCGCCGCCGATGGCCAGCAGGCAGTCGCCCGGCCCTGCTTGCAGTTGCAGCAGCCGATCGACGAGTCGGTCAACATCGGATACTTCTGGCTCATGCGAAATCGACGCTACCTGCTCAGCGGCAACGCCGGCCTCGTGTAATGCGGCGGTGATTTCGTTCAGCGCGCCGCTGGCCGCCAAGGTACGCGAGCCGTAAACGACAATAGCTCTGCGGCCCAACGGTTGGATGAGTTGGCCTACTTCCTGTCGTCGGCCCCAGCCGAAAACGATCTTCGGCGGCGAAAGAAAATCGTAGGCGGCGGTCATCATAGATTTCTCATGGAACGATTTCACGGTGGCCAGGGCAGAGCCGCGCGAGACGCTCACGATTACGCAAACGCTCTGTCGCGGCGTTCGGTCACTGAGTCGTAGTGTGGGCGTTGCCCACCATCGAAGCTCACGGTGGGCGATGCCCACCCTACGTCTGTAGACGGGCGCCAAATTGCGCGGCGCAGGCCGCCACAATGCGGTCGCGCACCGCGTCGGCCTCGGTGTTGGTCAGCGTGCCGCGCGCGTCGCGCAGGGTCACGCTAAACAGCAGCCGCTTTTCTTGTCGGGCACGCAATTCATCGTTGCGATAAATATCCTTGAACTCAAGCTGTTCGAGCACTTCGCCCGCCGCCTGCCGCACGGCCGCGGCGATCTGCGCCCAGCGGATTGCTTGTTTCAACTCCAGGTTGATGTCGCGACTGATGGCTGGCGTCGTGGGCGACTCGGCATAGCGCGGCGTCAGCTCGGCCATTTCGATCAGCGGCGCAAGTCGCAATTCGGCGATGGTCGTCGCTCCGCGCAGCTCGAACCGTTTTTTGCCCGCCGCGCTGACCTCACCCAATACGCCCACGCGTTGGCCGTTCAGTCGCAGCTCACAAGCCTGGCCGGCCGATAGCAGGTCGTACGTGGCGTCGGTCGCTTCCAGATCACTGAGTGGAATCTTGAGTGTCTCCAACAACGACTCGATCGTCCCCTTGACGCTGAAAAAGTCGCCGCCGCTGGTCAGGCCCAACGTTAGCTCTTCACGTGGCAGGCCGCCTTCGCGCGGCAGATAAACTCGCGCGATCTCGAACAGCTCGATCACCGGGTTTGCGAGCGTCTCGTTGGTCCGCCGTGCCCCAAGCAGGCTGGGCGCCAGGCTGCGGCGCAACTGGTCGGCACGGCGCAGAATTGGCGTCGGGCAAACCAACGCGGGGGCGTCGGTCCAGGGGCTAAACGCCCCAGACCACGACGCTTCGACCGCGCTGAGTGTCATCGCCTCGTCGTAACCTTGCGCGGTGAGCGCCTGCCGCACGCGCTCCAAAACCAGGTCTTGCCGCGTCCGCGCCGACGGCGACATCGGCACGCTCACGTCTTCAGCAATGGCGTCGTAGCCGTGAATGCGGGCCACTTCTTCGATCAGGTCGATTTCCCGCATCAAGTCGCGGCGCCAACTCGGCGGCACGACTTCGACTTGGCTGGCGTCGGCCCGCCGCTCGAGATTGCCCAAGGCTTCCAAAATGCGGCGCACCTCGTCGGCGGAGACCTCGATGCCCAGGATGCGCGGCAGTTGGCTCAACCGCAGCACGATCGGGTCGCGTTCGGGCGGGCGGCGGCCAATGTCGATGACCCCGGCGGCCAATTCGCCCCCGGCCGTTTCCAGAATCAGCTCGCAGGCCCGGCGGCTGGACCAATCGATGCCCGCCGGATCGACCCCGCGCTCGAACCGGTAAGACGAGTCGCTGTGCAGATTAAGCTGCCGGGCCGTGTTGCGAATCGACAGCGAAGCGAACTCGGCGCTTTCGATCAACAGATCGGTGGTCGCCGCGGTGACTTCGGTGGCCGCGCCGCCCATCACGCCGCCAATGCCCACGGGCCGCTCGGCGTCGGCAATGACGCACATGCCCGGGCCCACCGCGTAAGTCTTGTGGTCGATCGCCTCAAGTGTTTCGCCGGGCCGGCCTTCGCGAACGACAATCCGCCGCCCGCAGAGTTTTTGCAAATCGAAGGCGTGCAGCGGCTGCCCGCATTCCATGAGCACGTAGTTGGTCACATCGACCACGTTGTTTACCGTGGCGACGCCGATAGTTTTGAGATGTCGCGATATAAAATGATCGGAGGGCGTCGGGCGAACCTCGACTCCTTGAATGACGCGGGCGGTATAGCGGTAGCAAAGCCGCGGGCATTGCACATCGACCGACGTCAGTTCGGTTACACGCGTCTTGCTCTCTGGCGGCGTGGCGTCGGGCAGCACCAGCGGCTTGTCA
>DASVHB010000228.1:0-6424 GCA_036379195.1 Pirellulales bacterium | reverse complement strand
CCCCTTCTATGGCTCGGCCGGCGGATGGCGATTCAACAACGCCGACCTGGGGCTGTTTGTCTTTCAATATGGGCTGGATCTGGTCGATCTCGTGGGCTGGCAAGCGCCGAGCGAAGTCGATCTTTGGGCCGAGGCGCGGATCGCGGCGCTGGCCAATCGGCAGGTCTGTCGCGACTATGCCGACCGCTTCGTCACCTATCGCCGCCATTGGGGCCTGTCGGCCGGGGACGGCCCAGGCGAGGGCGGCGCGTCGCACGCTTACCGCTCTTATTCGCCAGGCCGACCCATCGACGGCACCGCGCACCTCACCGCCAGTGTGGCCTCGGTGGCGCACGTGCCGGAGCAAGTTTTAGAGAATGTCTACCAGGCCCAACACGATCGGCGAAACGCCATGCGCGGCGCGTACGGCTTCAGCAACGTCAATCTCGACCGCGGCTGGATTGCCGGCGACATGGTAGGCATCGATGCCGGCGCAGCGGCGCTAGCGCTCGACAACTTCTTGATGAACGGCCGCGTCCGCTCAGTGTTTCACGCCGTCCCCTGCGTTGCCACCGCCCTCGAGCGACTTGGCTTTCAACGCCGCCGACTAGGCGGCGAAAGTATGCCGCCTGCGGCGCCCGCGGCCGCTTAGCAGGCCCGCTGGCTGTAGTGCAAGCGGAACCGGTGCGGAACTCCTTGAATGATTACCGGCAATGCTTCCTCAGTCGGAAGCACTTTAGCGGGCTGCGGGGTTCGAGTCGATTCCGCGGGCAACTTGGCGGCCGCTTGATTTGCCGGTCGATGGACGGGCTTAGGCGGCTCGTCTGCGCGGTAGATCGTGGCACGGCCATATCCCGCTTGCATGGGTCCATGTTGGCCGGCGGGCGCCTGATCGGTCGGAGCCACGTGCCGGCCTCCCGCCGCCAGCGCGGCGACCGGCGCCAAACACGTCCACGCCCCGACGATGACAAGGCGGCTGAAACCCTGGAGATTGCGTGCCATTTTTACTGCCTCCCGCATGCTGACAACTGGCCATGCGGTGGCAGAAATAGCAGTTTGCGTGCCGTTAAGCAGATTTCGCTATGGGACTGCCAATTCCAACCGCACCGTTTGCAGGCGGCCTTGGCGTTCGGAGAGCAGTTCCAAGCTATCGATGACTGGTTTTGCCACAAGTTGTCGGAATTCCGCATCATTGGCAAACCGCTGCCCAGCGACCTCATAGAGACGGTCGTTCACTCGCAGACCGGCCTTTGCGGCGGGCGAGTCGGGCACCACCCGCGATAGAACGACCACGCCCGGCTCGGCGTCATCCACCCGCCACGAGATGCCCAGCCGCAGCGGCTGGCCAGCAAGCTGGACCGGCAGTTCAATCGGCTGCGAGGCCCCACCTCGAGCGATGGCGATCGACGCCGGGCTGGGCGCGGCCAACACCCACGAACGAAACGCTTTTCCATCGCGCACCTCACGGCCCGCAAACTTCAGGATGCGGTCGCCGGGCCGAATGCCCGCCCGTGCCGCCGCCGATTGTGCCGCCACATGGACGACTCGCAAACCGCGGCCCAAGCGCTCGTCGGCAGAATCCCAGGCGACGCCCAAGCGGCCGGGCAAGGGCGGCAAGGGTCGCTCGCGCACCTGCTGCACCGACGCGCTTTCGCCTCGTGCCGCCGTTCGGAAGGCCGCCAACTGTGGCTCATCCGCCAGTTGTCGGATCAAAGTAAACAGCATTTGCGTGACCCGTTGCATGCCCGTGAAATTCAGTTTCTCCACGTCGTCACTAGGCCGGTGGTAGTCGCCGTGCAAGCCAGTGTGAAACATCAGCACCGGCACGCCGCGTTTGTAGAACGAATAATGGTCGCTGTCTTCGCGCATGGTCCACGAAAAATCGAAGAGCAGATTCGCCGTGGTGTTGCTCGTGCTGACCAGCCGCCGCAGGCCGGCGCTGGTGCGTCCGCCGTAGAGCTCGATCTTTTCTTGCCGCAGGCGGCCAACCATATCGAGATTGATCATCACGCGCACTTGGGCCAGCGGCCAGGTGGGATGAGCCACCCAGTGCTCGGAACCCAGCAAACCTTTTTCTTCGCCGTCCCAGAGGGCGAACAGAATGGATCGTGCGGGCCGCGGTTCGAGTTGTGAGAAGGCCTCGACCAGTTCCATCAGCGCCGCGGCGCCGCTGGCGTTGTCGTCGGCCCCGTTATGAATGTAACCGGTGGGACCAAAGCTGTTCTGCTCGTTGCCGTAGCCCACATGATCGTAATGAGCGCTGACGACGATCAGCTCGCGCTTCGATTGCGGATCGCCGCCTTCGAGCAGGCCAAGAATATTGCGATACCCGGCGCCGAAGGTCTGGTAATAGCTTCGGGCGCTGGCGCCGCCGGCCAGGCGGTGTTTTTGGAACTCACGACCCAGGTAGTGCGCGGCCGCGTGCCCGCCGCGGCTGCCGGCCTCGCGGCCTTCAAACGTATCGTTGGCCAACACCTCGACGTGCCGCCGCAGGTCGGCCGCCGAGATCGAGCTCATCGCCGCACCGACCGTGGTTTCGGCGGGGGCAGACTGCGCGGCACTGAATATCAGCCAGGCAAGGGCGGCGGAGAAAGCGGCAGGGGGAGTCAGGCAGCGGCGCATGCGGCAAACGAAGGCTTTGAGCAGGTGGTTGGTTGGTGAATACAAGGGCCGAACGGGCGGCCTGGCCCCAAGCTATCTTATATACTGTACGAGCGGCGACGGTGCATCCGATTTCGCAGCTTTCGGCCAGAAACGGCCGAGCCGTGAAATCCGATACCCTCGGCCCGATGCGAGTCTGCGGAAACCTCACTTGCGGGCGGGGCCGGATTGCATAGAATTTTTAGATTAGGAGAGGTGGCTGAGTGGTCTAAAGCGCGGGTTTGCTAAACCCGTGACCGGGAAACTGGTCCGCAGGTTCGAATCCTGTCCTCTCCGCTGAAACAGAATCTTGCGTCAGGGATTCATCGGCCGAACGTCGAGGGTGGCTTCCAACGAAAGCGCGGTTGGCTCGTCGCGCAGACGCAGCGCGAAACGGTCGAGCCGATGGATGATGTCCAATAACGTGCCGATGGCCGTTTCGGCTTCCTCGCGCGTATGCCCCTCGGAGAGCATGTTCTGCGTGATCAGCAGCTCTCGATTGTCGGACAAGATGGCGGTCAACGGTGCGGCGTCGATGGTCAGCGCCGTGTTGTCCGTCAGCGGATGGGATACGTCGCCTTTGCCCAGCTCATCGGTCAACTGCTTGACAATACCCACGGTCGAGCCGAGCACGAAATGATCGCCACATCGGGCGCACGCCGGGCTGAAGTTGTAATTCACCGGCGCCTGGTCGCGCGAGACCTTGGCTTCGGCCAGGTACGTCGCTTTCGAGATGGTCGCGCCGTGGTATTCCTCAGTCGAAAGCAGAAACTGCGGCTGGCCGTTTTGCCCGCCCGCCAGATTGGCGAACCCGACAATCTTCTGATAGGTAATCAACAATTGCGGGGCGAATTCGTCGGGGCGTTTGAGCTTGAGCACCAGGGCCAGCGCCGGCAGCTTGAGTTGGGGCGTCGGCTGATCGTTGGGATATTGTTGCCGGGCGACGACCATCTGCAGCGGCGCGGCCAATTCGCCCAGCACTTCCGGACCAAAGTCGCGGCCTGAGAAGAACAGACCAAGCTGCGTGTCGGCCTGGGCAAATTGGGCGACGATCGCGTCGTTGAACAGCACATCGCGAGCCGACCACAGCCCTGCCAGATCGCGAAAGAACGAAAAGCTGCCGATCATGGCCGGCGGGTTTAGCGCCGGCTCGTTGGCGCTAACGGCAAAAAACCACTGGCGCGAGGCCGATCGCTGCGAAGCGTCGAAAGGCAGCTCGGCGCGCAGCCGCAGACGGTTGTTTTCGAGCGCTAACGTCGTGGTGGCATAAGGAGCCTGGCGCACCGCGTCGCCCACACCACCCAAGAGCACTTCGGCAAGCGGATTATCGGATTTCGCGGTCAGCGCCTTTTGAATGTTCGGATCGTTGCGCAGCGCCGCCAGATCGGCCCACGACCATCCCAGTACGCCGGCGGGCTTTTTGGCACGGGCCTGCACGAAACGGCTCGAGCCGGTCAACCCCTTGGCCGCCGCGTCGCCATAGCGGTCGATTACCGCCTTGAGTGTCTCGGCCTTGTTGCTAATCACCAGCAGGTCGTCGAGCAGGATATGACACTCGCCGGGGCCGAACGACCAGCCGGTCACGCCCTGGTGCTCCTGCGATTTGACGGGCGAGGGGCGGCCCTTGGTTTTGGCGTCGGCCTCGATGAACTCGCGAAGGGCGGTGTTCAGTTTTTTCAGCAGTTCGGGCTGGCGGCAGCGCAGGGCCAAAAAGCCCGACTGGCTGGCCGGATCGCCGCACAGGGCGATGCCGCCTCCCAGTAAATCGCGCAGGGCCGCTTGCCAGCCAGTGCCGAGCTTGGCTTCAAGCAGAGCCACGCCGATCGTCAGATGCTGATATTCGCCCGATTGCCGATACCGTTGATAGGCGTCGGTCTTTTCAATCAGCTCGCGTGTCTTGGCATCGAGCGCTACGTTGAGTATTGGATCGAGGCTGCCGAGTTCGGCGTAAAAGACGGCGGTTTCCGGCGCCAGCCGAGCCGCGTCGATGGGCTCGGCGCTGGCCGGGGGCGCAATTGGCGAGAGGAGACCGCAGCACAACCACGCGAAGGCGAATGACAAGCGCATCGAGCTATTCCATCTAAAAATTCACGGGAACGGCACCGGAACTATGAATAGTACCCGCGGGTTTAGGCCCTGGTGTCACTGGCCGGAGTTTTTCGCGCGATTTGCCAGCCACTCGTCGAGCACATCAGCCGGTGTGGCGGATCGCTTGGATGATTGGAAGTAGCAAGGCCCAGAAAACCACCGCGCCGATCGCGCCCAGGCAGCTCGCGGCGATGCCCGCCTTGGCCATCGTTCGGCCCTTCAAGTGTTCGCCGGGGCGACTGATTTCGGCCAGGGCCATCACCCCGAGCACGACACCGGGCAGCGCGGCAAGGCATGAGAAAACCGCCGCGATCAGCCCCATTGCCGGCCCGACGCGACCAGGGGCACGGGCGACCGCAAGAAAGCACGCGAAAACCGCCGCGATCAGCCCTAGCGCGAGGCTGGCAATTGCCTTGCGGCTGATTTTCCGCATGTCGCCGACGGGGCGGAACTCGAACATGTGCCGGCAGCGGGCGCAAACGAGCGTTGCATCGCCGGCCAAGCCTTCAGTGCGGAGATGCGCGCCGCACCAGGGGCAGGTTGTCAAACTCTCACTCGAACTCATCAATCGCAACTTCGGTACTAGATCACTGGATGCACCAAGCTCAGCGGGGCATGAGAAACGTGCCTGCCAGCAAATCCGGAATGCCGCGTTGCGGCCGAAGCAGGGCGTACACCACCCCGAGACACAGGTTGCCGCCCATATAGACGGCGGAACACACCCCCGTCATAAAGACCCAGAAAGTCGGCGCCAGCACGTTTGAGATATCGACCGGGGCCGGGCCGCCCGTCAGCGCGTCGGGCGTTTCCAACACCGGATACACCGCGGCCATCATTGCATACGGCAAGGTGAGTGGGGTCCAAGCCACCAGACTCCGCCACGCGCATCGCCATCTGCCTGCCCGGCGGCCGTCGCGGCGAAGCACGTCGATGCGCGTCAGCCAAAAGGCCGGCCCGCCGCGGAATGCGAACCCCACCAGGGCCGGCAGCCACCAGGCGAACAGCGCCAGCGCGGTCACGGCGCCTTGTGGCCAGTGCAGCGTCTCGACGGCAAACCACACCGCACTGAATGCCACCGCGAAATAAAACGGCATTTCGGTCCCCAGCGTCACGGCAAAGACCCCCAGCCGATCGTCCCAGCCCAGTTCGGCTGGATGGCGGGTGATTTCGCGCAGGCGAGTAACGGCCCAGTTCAGTGTTTCGCGCGTGGCTGCGCGGACGGCCAATTCCTCGGCCAACTCCGTGACGTGCGAGGGCAAAAGCTGCCCCCGCGTACACCGCTCGACTGCGCCGCGCAGCAAACCCACTGCTTCGGCCTCGGCCCTCATCGGTGCGAAGGGACTGCCGGACGAGCGCTCCGCCGTCGGCGCAAAAGGACTTCTTGCCAGCGGGGCCTCATGGGCTGGTTCATGGATGGGTGCGTCGAGCAGCTTGACGCTGCCGGCGCGCGTAATCCAGACCTGATCGAGCGAGAGCGAGATCGGCAATGTTTCGTCATCCAGGGCTGCGGCAAGCTCGTCGGCCAAATCGAGCAACCAAGAGCGAACCTGGTCCCATCTCGCGCCGCGGCGCAGCGCGTCGGTCAACGGCGCACCGGCTGCTGACTCAAAAGCGTCCCAGTGGCGATCTCCGGAACCGCCGCCTTGCAGCCAGTGTAAACGCCCAGGGCGGGCCACGGCGCGGCGCGCGGGTGAAAAGTCCCGCTTGCCCGCCGGCG
>DASVHB010000227.1:0-6893 GCA_036379195.1 Pirellulales bacterium | reverse complement strand
CAGGCTGGCGCTGGGAAAGACGATGGATTCGAGCAAATCGCGGCGTGTACGCACCTGGCCGATGCGCGTGAGGTCGGGGCCCAGCTTGCCGCCGAGATAACCAATGGTGTGGCACGAAACGCAGGCGGCCTTGGTACTGTTGAACACCGCCTGGCCGCGGCGCAGCTCGCCCGGTGGCAGCGATTCGAGCAGTTCTTCCAGCCGCGCCTTCTGCTCGGCCGCGCCGGCCGACAGCCGCGCGTAAAGCCGCTCGGCCTCAATCTGAATCGCCGAGCCGAAGTGATCGAGACGTGGCTTGAGTGTTTCGACGCGCAAGGCGCCTAAAGCCGGCGCGGTCTCCAGTGCCGCGGCGAGCCGGCGGCCTACCTCAGGATCATTCGATTGCTCAAACGCCGTCAGCAGCCGATCGATTTCCAACGGCCCAACGGCGTCGAGCTGGCCGGTGAGCGCCACCAACTGGTCGTCGCTCAAGCGGGCTTTTGAGAGCGCTTCGACCGCCGCAGATCGCAGGCTCACCGCTCGATCCGGATCAAGCTGTTCGAGCAAAAACACCAACGCCTCGGGCGAAACGGTGGCCAGGCCCCCGGGCACCGCGGCCAACGCCGCGAGGCGCGTCTCTTCCGAATGCTTTTTGTCCACGGAAATCTTTAGCAAAGCGTCAGGCAAACGACCGGCCTTTTCTTTGGCGATCGATAGCACGCGGATCGTGGCAACGATCTGCCGCACCGCGTCGCCATCCGCTTTCGCTTGCTCCGTCAGCGCGGCGATCCATTCGTCCGGAGGCTGTTTCAGGCCCGCCGCCGCCATGGCGCGTAACACGCTTTGCCGCTCTTGTGGTGAGGCGTTGGCAGCGACGAGCCGCTGCGCCAAGAGATTTTGTATGGCCGGTGACGTGGCCAGCCGCGCGAGCTGCGCGTCTAGCTCACCGCGCTCCTCGCCGTTCAGCCTCGCGTCGGCGAGTCGCTGGCCCAGATGACCTGCCAGGACATCGCCCCATTCGGGGTGCCGGCCCACAATCCACGCCGCCGTCTGGCGCAATGCCGCATCGCGGTGAGACAGATAACCGGCCACTTGCTCGGCCTTGAGTCCCCCATCGGGCATCTGATCGAGCGCAACCAAGGCCGCCCGCACCACACGCGCGTCAGCGCTCTTGAGACCGGTGGCAGTGCCGGCCGCGTCTCCGATTTCGATCAGCGCAAACGTGAGTGAATGCTCCAGAATCCGCGGCGAGGCCGAGTCGCGGGTCAATTCTTGCTCCTCCGGAGATGATCGCCTGAGCGCGTCCAGCAGCCAAGGCACGGCCCGCTTATCGCCTAGGCGACCGATCGCCTCGGCTGCGGCCCGACGGTTTGCCAAGGAGTCGCCAACGAGCAATTCGCGCAACTGCGGCAGAGCGTCGGCATCACGCCCGACGCTGACCGAGTGAATGGCCGCTTGCCGCACCATCTCGTCGGCGGCACTGAGCATGCTGCGCACCTGTGCACGCGCGGCGGGATCATCGAACTGCGATGCCGCCCACATGGCGTCGCGCTCAACACGCGCCCCGCGCTGCTTGCCGATCAAGCTTTTCAAAGCCAGCCGCTCTTCGCGGCCGCGCTTGCCGAATTCTTGCATGGCTCGTCGCTGCACCGCCGGACGAGCATCGGCGATCCGCTCGGCCAGTTCCGTTGCGGGGATGTCGGACCATTGCTGCTTCAACCCGCGCGGGTCGTCCACCGGCAGAGATCCTATACGAGAAACTCGATAGATCGCCCCCAGCACGTCGGGCTTCACAAGCTGCGAGGTCGGACAGCAGAGCTTGTACCAGCCGCCCGTATCGACCACCACCAGGCTGCCGTCGGCGTCGGCCAGCACATCGGTGGGGTGAAAGTCGTGGTTGTCGGACACCAAAAAATCTTCGGTGCGCGCGGTGAACGTGGCGCCATCGGGCGTCAACACGTGCCGCGTCACCTTTTGCATGTTGAACAGCGCGGCGAACAAGTTGTCGCGATAATCATCGCCGAAAACGTTCGACGGATAGGCGGTCAACCCACACGGCGCGGCCGGCCCCAGGTGCGCGAGCACCGGCATCACGTCGCTCGCGGTGCGCGGATGCCCGTCGAGCACGCCGTGAACCTTGCCATACACGCCGCCGTAGACGGCATGAATTAAGCCGTCGCGCAATCCGCCGCCCGGATGTTGCAAAAAAGTCGTGGTAAAAATCCGCTCGCCGCCAGGCGTGAACACCACGTCGACGGGGTTGTCCATGCCGCCGGTCATGACCGGCTCGATCGGCCCGCCCTCGGGACGCCGGCGAAAGATGTGCGACGCCCGAGTGACCAGCGGCGGCCGGCCGGGCCGCTCGTAGGTCTGTTCGGCAAAGGCCCCTTTGCACCAATAAATCCAGCCGTCGGGACCCAGATACGGCCCGTGCAGATCGTTGGCGCAGCCGGTGAGCGTCTGCCCGTTGAACCACTCTTCGCGGCGGTCGGCCACGCCGTCGTCATCGATATCGGTCAGCTTCCAGATGCTCGGCGGCGCGGCGACATAAAGCGAACCGCCGTACCACATCGTGCCTTCAGGAAACATCATGCGGTCGGCAAACACCGTGCTGCGGTCGAAGCGACCGTCCCCATTGCTATCTTCCAGCCGAACGATGCGATGGGGTTTTTCTTCGAGCTGCTTTTTCACCGGATCGTTGCTGCCCGAAGAATCGGCCACGTAGAGCCGGCCCTGTTCGTCGAAGTCGGCGGTGATGGGCCGATCGACCAGCGGCGGCCCGGCGATTTGCTCGACGGTGAATCCTTCGGGCAGTTGAAAGTGATGCCCGTTGAGTTGTACCGGTTCCGCCCCATGTGCCACGGATAGCGTGATGACGATTACCGCGACGAGCGATGGTGTTCGGTTCATACGGAGGAATGGTCTTCGAGGATGTCTTGCGCCGTGCCGTAGGGCGGCAGCGCGAAGCGAGTCGCCGCTGCGCTCGGCCCACCTTACGCCGCAAACGATCAGCCTGACGTGAATCGCCCCGCAACGCAAGCCGGGCTTTGCAAAGCTTTGCCAAACCCGTTACCATCTTCGCTCCATGTCTGCTCATTTGAACGCCGCTCAACGCGATGCCGTGACCACGCTTTCCGGGCCGCTGCTGGTGCTGGCGGGCGCCGGCACCGGCAAGACGCGCGTGGTGACTTACCGCATCGCCGAGTTGATTAAGCACGGCGTCGCGCCCGACCGCATTCTGGCCGTGACCTTTACCAACAAGGCCGCCGGCGAAATGCAAGAGCGCGCGGCCGAGCTGCTGGGCAAACGGCGCAAAGGCCAGCGCAAGCCCGAAATTTCGACGTTTCACTCACTTTGCGTGCGCGTGCTGCGGCGGCACATCACGCGGCTGGGCTACCCGGCCGAGTTCGCCATCTACGACCGCGGCGATCAAGAGAGCGTGGCCCGGGCGGCCCTGCGCGACATTCGCGTGCCCGGCGAGGTGCTGCGGCCTGGCGACCTGATCAACTTCATCAGCCGCTGGAAAACCGCCTCGGTGCGGCCAGCCGAGGCCGTGGCCTTGGCGGCCACCGACAAAGAGCACCTGGCCGCCATGGCCTATCGCCGCTATCAACGCGCGTTGAAAGCGGCCGGCGCCGTCGATTTCGACGACCTGCTGCTCTGCACCGAAGAGCTTTTCGGCGCCGCGCCCGACGCGCTGGCCGCCGAAGCGGGCCGCTTCAGTCATCTGCTGATCGACGAATATCAAGACACCAACGGATCGCAATACCGCATCATCAAGGCCCTGGCCGCGCCGCACCGCAATCTGTGCGTGGTGGGCGACGACGATCAGTCGATCTATGGCTGGCGCGGCGCCGAGGTGACACACATCTTGCGATTCCAACGCGACTGGCCCGAAGCCAAGGTGGTGCGGCTGGAAGAAAACTATCGCTCGTGCGGCGCCATCTTGGAAATGGCCAATCGGCTGATCGCTTTCAATCGCCACCGGCACGACAAGGTGCTGCGGGCATTTCGTGAGGCGGGCGACCCGCCGCGTGTGTTGCAGTTTCCCGACGAAACCACCGAAGCCAACCAGGTGGTCGAGGAAATCCGCTCGCAGATTTTTCGCCGCATCGCCCAGCCGCGCGATTTCGCCATTTTGTGCCGCACCAACGAGCAGCCGCGGGCCTTCGAACAAGAACTGCGGCGGGCCAAGCTGCCTTACGTGCTGATCGGCGGCATGTCGTTTTTCGATCGCAAAGAGGTGCGCGATATTCTGGCATACCTGCGCGTGCTCTGCTTTCCACGCGACGAAGTATCGCTGCTGCGCGTTATCAATACGCCGCCGCGCGGCATCGGCCAGCGGGCCGTCGAGCTGCTGCTGGCGCACGCGGTTTCGCAAGGCCGTCCGCTCGGCGAGGTCTTACCCGAAGCGGCATCGATCGCGGGACTGCCGCCGCCGGCGGTCAAAGGAGTGCAGGCGTTTCGGCAGTTGATGGAGAGCTACCGTGCGCAGTTGGCCAACCGGCCACCCGTCGACGTGGTGGGCGAAATGATTCACCACATCGGTTATCAAGACGAGATCAACCGGCAATACAAGGAACCGGCAGACCAGCTTGCGCGCTGGAATTCGGTGGAAGAGGTGGTCAACGCCTTGGCGGCGTATCAGCAGCGGGCCGAAGAGCCGAGCCTATCGGGCTTTTTGGAAGACGTGGCGCTGGTGGACGCGAAGATCAGCAGGACAAAGAATCGCAGCTTGCCCGCAATGCGATCGTGCTGATGACGCTGCACAGCGCCAAGGGGTTGGAGTTTCCGCAGGTGTATTTGGTGGGCATGGAAGAGGGCATTCTGCCGCACCACCGTTCGATCGGCGAGCACGATTCGGCGGTCGACGAAGAGAGGCGGCTGTGCTACGTGGGCGTGACCCGTGCCCGCGACCGGCTGACGATGACGTTGGCCCTGAGCCGCAATAAATGGGGCAAGAGCCGTCCCACGCAACCCAGCCGTTTCTTGTTTGAGTTGCTGGGCAAGGCAGACCGCCCCCAACCCGCCAGCGAGCGGCGGAAGCGCGTGTCGTAAAGGGTGCCAAATCGCCGCTGACCCACCCAAACCTCGAAGCGTCGGCGAGGAAGGACGTGATTCTTCCTCGCTGACGCTTCGGGTTCGTGCCAAGCTAGACACCAGCAACGGAGACCCTCGGCCAACACCCCCGCAAACCTCGCGTAGCCAAATCGGGCGTTTCCCGCCATAATAAACGCTGCGGAGCACAACACCGCACGAGTTTTGAAACACCCCGATCCATTCCCGCCCCGGTCGATACAAGGCCCTATCTATGCGAATGCCAATTCCTCTGCTCGCCGGCTTGTTGTTCGGATTTCAACTGGCGGCGCCCGCGCGTGCCGAAAACGAGGGTCGGGCTGATCTCGATCAGGCGATCGAAGCCAAACTGGGGGCCGAGACGCTGGCCGAGCTGGGCAAAGTGATCGACCTCTGCCAGAGCGCCCTGGAAAAGGGGCTGGACGAAGCCAACACCGAATTTTGTAAAAAGTTGGCGGCGTCGACGCTGTATCAGCGAGCCGAGGCGATCAGCAGTACGTTGTTCGATGGCGCGCCGGTCGGCATGCCGCCGCGCCAGCGATTGCGCGTGGCACTGAACGATCTGGAACGGTCGCTCGGATACGACCCGGCTCAGGTCGAAGGACACTTGTTGCTGGGCAAACTGCAAGTCGTCAATGGCGACGCCCCACGAGCCCGCAAAGCGTTTGACGAGGCGATTCGTCTGCTGGCCGACAACGACGCCATGCGGGCTGAGACGCTGCGCATGCGGGCCGGCGTGCAAGAAAAGCTCGGCGATCGTTTGGCCGACCTGAACGAGTCGATTCGCCTGGCCGCCGACGATCCGAAATCGTTCGTCGATCGCGGAAAGGTGTATCTAAGCCAGGGAAAGGCCGACGAGGCGCTGGCCGATTTCGACGCCGCCTTGAAGCTCGATGCCGACGAGGCCAACGTGCAAGACGCCCGCGGCATGGCGCTGGAGGCGCTCAAGCGTTGGGACGACGCTCGGGCCGCCTTCACCCGCGCGGCCGAGTTGTCGCCCGATTCGCCGCTGCCGCTGCTGCAGCGCGCCCGGCTGAACGTGCTGGCCGGCCATCACGAAGCCGCGGCCGAAGACGCCGCGGCCGCCTTGCGCATCGATCCGAACAATTTGTTCGGGCTGCTGGTGCGAGCGCAAAGCCTGGTGCTGGCCGACAAGGCCGAAGAAGCGTTGCCCGAAGCCGAGCGGGCCTTGCAATTGCAACCCGATTCGGACAACGCCGTGCAGGTCTGGGCGATGGCCATCGACAAGAGCGGCAAGACAAAGCAAACCATTCGCGAGCTGTCGGCCACGGCGGAAAACAATCCCGACGACGCCGTGGTGTGGACCCAACTGGCGCTGCTCTATTCGGCTCAGCGGCGGTTGGGCAAGGCGGTCGAGGCTTTCACCGCGGCGATCAAGGCCGACAACACGCGGCCGTTCTTGTATCGCATGCGCGCCGACGCTTATTTAAGCGTCGGCGAGCAGAAGGCCGCCCTGACCGACTACGAGGCCGCCATGCAGCTCGAGCCGGATGACACCGGCGTCTTGAACAACCTGGCGTGGCTGTTGGCCACCTCGCCCGAGGAAGATTTGCGCGATGGCCGAAGGGCGATCAAGCTGGCCACCAAGGCGGGCGAGCTGACGCACCATCAGCAGGCTCACATCTTGAGCACCATCGCGGCGGCCTATGCGGAGACGGGTGACTTCGACACCGCTCGCCGCTGGTCGCAAAAGGCCGTCGACCTGGGCGACGATCATTTGAAAGAGCAGCTTCGCAAAGAACTGGCCAGTTACGAAGACGAAAAACCCTGGCGCGAGAAACAGTCGGAGCCGATGGACAGGGCCACCGACGATGGGG
>DASVHB010000226.1:0-24019 GCA_036379195.1 Pirellulales bacterium | reverse complement strand
AAGCCTTCTGACGCCAAGACATCCCCCATGTGCCCTTAGTAGCTTGACCACATTTATCCACAGCTCTCCGCCACGACCGCCTTGCCCTCGAAAAAGCTTGGCCGCCGAGCTTCAAGTTTGAAGATGCGTGGTGGCTACGTCGATCGTCCTGGGAAGCACAGACACCCGTGGGTGCCTGGGCTGTGTGCATTGCACTGCGTGCATTGCACGACGGACGATCGAGTAACGTATTTGATCCTCGGTTGTTTTCCTCGACCGCAGCGTTGCCGCCTGATCGAGGAACCACCGTGTACTAAGTGCCGTGAGAACCAGCCGCAAACTGCGCCACCGACGCCATCCAACGAGCAATGCCCAAAGGATCATGCGCGGCGGGCAGCCGGACGGCTGCTTCTATTAGATGCCACTCGTTACCACAACCAAATTGTCAAAGATCGTCGTCGCCCGCCGTTGACGGGCGTCCCAAATGGGAAACAGCAAATTTACCAATTGCTCGTCGGCAGGTAAAGGGGGTCTGCTGAAAAAATAAAACCCGCCGCAGCCGGGTGGCGTCGCTGAGTCCGGGAGACCGAGACCTTGTGCCGGCCCCGCGGCGTCGCCGCGTTGGTAGCTCCGGCACTCAGTGGCGGAGACGGTCGGTCGCCCACGGCGACCGCGAACCCCGTCACGGAGTGCCGCGGCTACTTTGCCCGCGGCATCGCCGCATTCCAGGCGGGATTTCACTCACGGAGGCTCAACGGTCGCGATACTCCCGAATCAGATCGACATTGTCGCTAAACACGGGCACCGCGCAGGCTGGTTTGTCGCGATTCCATCACGCGTCGTCCGCGTTCTACTTGCGTTGCTTGCCTGCGCCGGGCTTAAGCCAAGCGTCGGGCAAAATGGCCCGCCGCAAGCCGCGAAAATGAGCCCGCAACGCCCAAAACACGGCGCCGAGTAATCCATAGCGCCACCAGTTCCGCTCGAAATCGAGGAACCGAATCAATCCCATCTCGTATAAGCGGTTCGCCCGTCGAATGCTGTACTCGCGATGATCGCCTAGCGGATCTCGTTCATCGTAGGCGGCGGTTCGTGTGAAGCTAGCCGCCAGCCGCCCGCGGTGGCGTGCAACCAATTCTTCGAATTCAACACCCGCAATCAATGCCTCATCCGTCAATCCAGAGAGATCGGCTTCGCTGCACGTCTGGTTGTCGACCGTTCGCAGACACCGTCCATCGGCCAAACGAGTAAACAGCCAAGTGCCGTTGAGCGGGATCGCTGCAATCGCGCCGCCGCCGACCAGCGCCAGTACCTCTCTTTCCGGGGACAAGTAAAACTCATATCGAATCCGATACATGGCCCCCTTGCCATCACGGAAACTGCCCACGGGAACAAAACCCATCGACAAGGCACCTTCTGCCGCGCGGGCGGCATAAGGGGTGAGCGGCGGCAGAACCTCATCCATCGTCGACGCCGTGGCCGCATAGGGATTTGCCGCGTCGAACTCCACCGCGCGGATGCCGAATGCAGCGGGATCAAGAGGCACATAAGGCCAAACCAAACGCTTCTCCCATAGCCCGATGGGAATCGTCAGGACCATCGGCCAAATCAGTAAGCCGGCCAACACGAGTACGGCAATGAGCGATTCGTACATGGCGTCACTCGACGATCAAATCGACGGTCTCGATTGCGCTGTGGCCCGATTTACGAAACGGCCGCGGCATGGGCTGCGCGATGCCCTTTTCGTCGATCGTCCGGCTGCGTAATTCGTACCGCCCGGCGGGTTGCCCGGCAAGAAGCGCGGCCCAATAAACCTTGCACAACCGCAGCGGCCATGTTTTCGGCTTTCCTGTCGCCGGATCGAAGCCGAACGTGCCGTCCGGAACCTTGCCGTCGGGCAGGTCGCCACCCCATTGCTCAGGCGGCAGCAAAACCTCCGCAGCGATCCAGTGGGCCGTCGAAAAGTACTTGTCGTTGGCGGGCCAGGCGTGGTCTTTCGGCGCGATCGAGACGTGCACCTTCGACAGACCCGAGATGCCGACCTGCGCGTATCCGGTTACGGGAATCGGCTGCCCCACCTTCACCTTGTCCGGCACTGAAAGCGTCGCCGCAAAGGTCTTCAACGGGCTGTCGACGTCGTTGTTCCCGTCGGCATAGGTGTCGTTGGCGTGATACAGGTTCGAGAGCACCACGTGCGTGAGCCACTTGATCGACTTGAAGCCATAACCTTCGGGCACGACCATCCGCACCGGCCCGCCACGCTGGCTATCAAGCCACTGACCGTTGAGCTTGTAACACAAAATCACCGGCGGCAGGTCGTAAGGGTCTTCCAACACCCGCCCCACCGGTAGCGAGCTGCGGAACATCTGCTTGGGGTCGTCGTTGTGGTAACCGTGATAAAACACGCGGCGCAGGTCTTCGCGCGGCTGCGTGAGCCACAGCACCTCGCGCAGTGGCACGCCTTCCCACAGGCCCATGCCCAGCGGACAGCCGATATTGAGGCAGGTCATCACCTTGGCGAACCGCACGGCGTGTTTCTCCGCCAGTTGCATCAGACGATCAAAGTCGATGGCCGTGTCCTCGGCCGCGGTCAACGGCCGGCGAAGCTTGACGGGATGCTCCGGATCGGAGACGACCTCCAGCCGCCAGGTTTCGCGCGTCAGACCGACCGCTCGTTTCTTGTCATCGGGCAGCGAGTGCGGCAGCGGATTGCCGCGCGAGACGTCTTGGAATCGCCCTTGCGGCGTGAAATAAGTGTCAAGCTGGGTGACGGCAATTCGCAATTCGGGTGCGTCGAGAATCGACCGGTTCTCCGCGGCCGTCGCCACGCTGCGTTCACACGCCCATGCCGCGGAGCCGGCGGCGGCTAGTCGCAATAAACTGCGGCGCGTCCAAGTTGCCTGATCGGAGCTGCTGGTTTGAGAATGGTTCATATAGTGGATACCTGGCTGCGAAAACTTGCGATCATCGCGGATCGGGTTTGATTCTGGTTTTGTTCCGGCAAGATGCCACTGGAATGGAAAAATGGCGCCGGTTAATTTCCCGGCTCGTCCGGCGGAGAATACATGCCTGGGCAGTTCGCCTCCAAGATTGCCGCGACCACACCCGACATATCGTAGACGCGGGCCTCGGCGGCCGGCTCGTGGCCAAGCTCGCGCAGTGTGGCCGAAGTGATGGGACTGATGCTCACCAGACGCGTGCGGCGCAGGTCATTGCCAAACATCGCCGCCAAAGATCGCGCGATCGCCGAGCTGGTCACCGTGACCCAATCGACCCGTCCTTGATGCAGCAGTTCGGCTGTCTCAGCATCGGGCGTTGTCGCGTCGCAACTTTGGTAGACGACAATCTGCTGGACCTCGCCTCCGGCGGATTGCAGCTCGTCGGCCAGCACTTCGCGTCCGCGGCTGGCGCGGGCCAGCAAGAACCGCCTGCCAGCCGCCTGGGCGGCCAGCCCGCCAGCCAGCGATTCGGCACGGAACTCGTCGGGCACAAAATCGGCCTTCAGATGATAGGCGGCCAACTCGTCGGCGGTGCCCGGTCCGATCGCAGCCAATCGCACACCACCCAGCCGCCGCAGGTCGCCGTGCACCGAGCACAGCCGACCGAGCAAGTATCGCACTCCATTGCTACTGGAAAAAACCACCCAATCGAATTGATCGAGCTTGTTCAAGGCTGCGTCGACGAGCCGCCAGTCGTCGGTCGGGGTGATCTCGATCGCCGGCTGCACGAGCACGTCGGCGCCTAGTTCGGCAAGCCGGTGTCGCAAAGTCTCGGCCTGGCTGCGCGGGCGCGTGATCATAATGCGACGACCGAAGAGCGGGCGAGAGGTGAACCAATCGACGCCGCCGGTATGCCCCGCCACCTCGCCCACGATGACCATCACCGGCGGGCGGGTTTTGTGTTCGGCCAACCGCTCGGCCAAGGTGCCAAGCGTGCAGCGTAGCGTCCATTGATCGGGCCACGAACAGCGCCGTACCAGGGCCGCAGGCGTGTCGGGCGACTTGCCGGCGGCGATCAGCGCCGCACTCCAACGCGGCGCCGAGGTGACACCCATATAAAAGACCAACGTGCCTGGAAAACGAGCCAGGGCCGCGTAATCGAGCATCGCTCCATCACGCTCGGCTTCTTGTCCCGTGACCAAAGCAACGGCCGAGGCCAAATGGCGATGCGTGAGCGGCACGCCGGCGTAACTGCCCGCCGCGAGCGCGGCGGTGATTCCGGGCACAATTTCCCAAGACACACCGGCGGCGGTAAGCGCTTCGGTCTCTTCGGCGGCACGAGCGAAGACCGCTGGATCGCCCGCCTTGAGCCGGACGACCTTTTTGCCCGCCTGAGCCAACTCGATCATCCGCTGGTTGATCTCTTCCTGCGGTATCAGCCGTCCTTGCCCGTGCCGCCCCAAGCACATGCACTGCGAAGCGGAAGGCGCGTGTTCGAGAATCTGCGGATTGACCAGATAGTCGTACAACACCACATCGGCCCGGCGCAGGCATTCGGCGCCGCGCAGGGTGAGCAATCCTGGGTCGCCAGGTCCGGCGCCCACCAGATAAACTCGGCCTAAAGGTTGGTCGTTCGCTCGCGGCATGTCGGCAAGGCGTGCGTTGTGTTCGAGTTTCAGCCTGTTAGAATGATTATAGTGTACGCGGTCGCGGCCGCGGGCTTCGGGAATTCCCTCGGGGGAACTCATCTCCTGAACCCTGAACTCTGAACTCTGAACCCTCCTGTGGCGAATCTCATGGCGACAGACACCTCATCCGCCGGCAGACAGCCGATTCCGCCGGCCAAGCGGAAAATGCTGCAACAGTTGTTCGAGCATGGCAGCAAGGTATCGGCCAGCGGCAACTTTGACTATGCCGCCGATTCGTTCACCAAGTGCATTTGCGGCGACCCGGCCAACATGCTCTATGCGCAGAGCTTCTTGGCAAATTTGCAGAAGAAATACAACAACAATAAGACCGGGGCCAAGCTGGCGGGCATGAGGGCCGCCAAGCCCAAAGCCGGCATCAAGACGGCCAAGGCCAAGAAAGACTGGGCCGGCGTCATCGCCAGCGGCCTGGAGGTGCTGAAGCTGAATCCCTGGGACACGGGCGCTTTGGCCGACATGGCGGCGGCCTGCGAGCAAATGCAATTTGACGAATGCCAGATTGTTTATCTCAAAGGCGCCCTGGACGCCGACATCAAAGAACCCGAGGTCAACCGGCTGCTGGGCCGGGCCTTGGCCAAGCAGGGGCAGTTCGACCAGGCGATCGCCTGCTTCATGCGCGTGCAGCAAGCCAAGCCGAACGACGAAGAAGCCCGGCGTTCGATCGCCAACCTGCAATGCGAGAAGACCATTCACAAGGGCGGCTACGAAGACGCTGAGACCAGCACCCAGGTAATGGCCGACAAGCAGTCGCAGGCCGAACGCCAGGGGGCGGCCGGGCTGCGCGTTTCGCCCGAGCAGGCCCTGGAAAAGAGAATCGCCAAAGACCCGGCCAACATGTCGTTGTATCTGGAACTGGCAGACGTATATCTCAAAGACGACCGCTACAGCGAGGCCGAAAAGGTGTTGGAGCGGGCATTGCAGGCTTCGGGTGGCGGCAATTTGGAGATTCGTGAGCACTTGGAAGATGTGCAAGTGCGTCACGCCCGGCAGCAGGTGGCGATCGCTCGCAAGCGGGCCGAGGCCGACAAAACCGACGAGGCGGTGGCTCTCTACCAGCAGATGCAGACCGAGCTGAACAACAAAGAGCTGGAAATCTATCGGGTGCGGTGCGAGCGGCATCCCACTAACATGGGCTTTCGCTACGAGTTGGGCGTGCGGCTGGAAAAGGCCAGGAACTTTCAAGAGGCCATCAAGGTGCTGCAAGAAGCCCGCGGCGACCAGAAGCGAAAAGGCATGGTGATGCTGCACCTGGGCGTTTGTTTTGAGTCAATCAAGCAGCCGAAGCTGGCGCTGTCCAACTACGAGGCGGCCCTGGAGTTTCTCGCCGACCGCGAGCCGGACCACCACAAATTGGCCCTCTACCGGGCAGGCTTGGTGGCCATGGACCGGCTGAAGGACTATGAAAAGGCCGAAAAACACCTGACCGCCGTGGCCGGGCTCGATTTTGGTTATAAAGACGTCTCCGACCGGCTGGACAAAATCCACAAGTTACGCGAAGATGGCGAGTCTTAACCCAGCCTACGGTGACCTAAGGCCAACCACTTTAGCCAAGCATGCCCAATACAAAGAGTGCCAAGAAGCGTTTGCGTCAGAGCCTGGTGCGTCGCACCCGCAATCGAGCGACCAAGTCGGTGCTCAGGACGATGGTCAAGAAGGTGCGCGAATCCATCGCCGCGGGCGACGTGGCCGAGGGAGAGCAAAACCTTCGCGCCGCCGCGCGAAAGCTCGACCAGGCCGCCGCGGGCCGCGTGATTCATCGCAACGCAGCCGCGCGCGTCAAATCGCGACTCTCGGCGGCGCTGAAAGCCGCCAAGCAACAGCAGCCGTAGCGATTTTGGATTTTCGATTTGGCGGCGCGAGGCCGCGGCGCAACGTCTTTTCGGAGGCGACCTCCATTGCGAGGATCTCGTTCATCTCGCTGATGAGAGGTGCCAAACGTGATCCGGGAAGCATTTCGCTTTCGCCGATCAGCTCCAACCAGTACAGCGCCTCGTCGGCCTCTTCTTCGACAATCGCCAGCTTGGCGGCCATGTCCTTGCGCGATTTCGCTCGGCATGCGGCGCGGTAGTTCGCGCCCACGGACGTCGCGCAGCGCATAACGTTGACGCCCGATCACATCGCCGGAGCGGCTCTTCGGCAGAGAGTCGACCAGGCGAATGATGCGCAACGCGAGTTGCTTGGTGCGATCTTTGAATTGCCGCTCGTTCATGTGGAACTCCGGCGAGCAAATCGAAAATCCAAAATCTAAAATCCAAAATCGCCTCATCCTCGGTTCAGATACGCCACGATTCCCGCCGCCGCGGCAATGCCCGCAAAGGCGGCCAACACCACGGTCAGCACCACCGTCAATCCCGGATGGGAAGAAACCATTTCCATGTGTCGTCCTTTCTTAGCGGCGGCGGGCCACGGCATGAATTCCGTTTTACAACAAACCGCTCTCACAATCGAACATCCAAAATCTGAAATCCAAAATCGCTATCTGGGTGGGTCGAGCACCACCTCGAACGTCAACTCCTTGTCGCCGCGTTTCACCGCCACCTTCACCTTGTCGCCGGCTTTGAACTTCCGCAGAGCGCCGTCGAAATCTTCCAGATTACCGATCTTGTCTTCGCCCAGACGCACGATGATGTCGCCGGCCTGCAAGCCTGCCTTTTTGGCCGGGCTGCCGGCAGAAACGCCGCTGAGCTTGTAGCCCGGCTCGTTGCCGGCAAAGCTCGGAATGCTGCCAAAGTAAGGCCGGTCGCCCCCACCGCCGCGGCGGCCGGACGCCACTTCTTGATACGTCGGCCGCTCGTCAGCCTCGGCCACCGCGATCACCGCGTCGCCCACCAAGTCGGCCACCCGGCGCATGCCTGGCAGGTTGATCTTCTCCACGTCGTCGCTGGGGGTGTGATAGTCCTTGTGATCGCCGGTGAAAAAGTGCATCACCGGAATCTGCTGGGGATAAAACGAAGCGTGGTCGCTGGGACCGTCGCCGCCCGACTTTTTGGTCAGCTTAAAACCTTGCCGCTCATTGAGCCGGTCGAGGAGTCCGTCGAATTGCTTCGCCGTGTTGAAACCAAATACGATCAACTGCTCATCGTTCAGCCGGCCCACCATGTCCATGTTGAGCATGGCCACGGTGTCTTTGAGCGGCACGAGCGGATGTTGCACGTAATAGGCGCTGCCCAGCAGGCCGCGCTCTTCGCCGGTGAAGGCCAAGAAGAGCACGCGCCGCGGCAGTGGCTCGGGCAGTGCCTTCAGGCGGCGGGCGATTTCGATCAGGGCCGCGGTGCCCGAAGCATTGTCATCGGCCCCATTATGAATCTGCGACGATCCAGGGGCCAGCGAGCCGTCGCCGCCCAGCCCCAGATGGTCGTAATGTGCGCCCACGATGATTGTCTCTTCGGCGTGCGGTCCTTTGCCTTCGAGCATTCCCGCCACGTTCTTTACCGCAGCCTCGCGGCGATTCACGGTCACTTCGCCCCGCAATCGCCAGCCTTTCAGCTCGTGGCTGTGTGGAGCGGGGCCTTTGTCAATTTGCCGTTCGAGCTCGGCCAAGCTGCTACCGGTGGTCGCCTTGACGATCGGGTCGAGCACGGCGCGGCGGCAAAACAGGGCGGGAATCCGATAGGCGTCGTCGGCCGATTGGGCGTCGCGGAACCCCACCAGCGGGTCGAACTCGCCGCGGAGCTTTTCGTCTTGGTCACGGATCTCGTCGAGCAGCTTGCCGGTTTCCACACGGTGGGCCTCAATCGCTTCAAGCGTCGGCTCTTCGATCTGCTTGAACTTGGTCTCGGCTTCCGTGAGTTCGTCGATTGCCGCTTCGAAGCGTTTGGCCCGCCGCCGCACATTCTTTTCGATCTCGAATTCATCGGTGCAAAAGATGATGGCGGCCGCCCCATGCCGATAGGCGTTGGAGAGCTTGCGGCTATAGAGGGCGTGCAGCGAATTGCGCTCGCCGCTGAACGCGCTGTGCGGGTTGTCTTGTTGCGGTTCGTGCCGCAACACCACGACGGCTTTGCCCTCGACGTCGATATCGGCGTAATCGTCGTAGTCTTCCTTACTTGCGGTGATGCCGTAGCCGGCAAACACCAGCGGCAAGTCGAACTTGCCCGACCCGCCAACGGCCAGCGGATTGAAATCTTCGCCCAGCTTCAACTCGATGGTCTGACCGGCGGGGTGCTCGGCTGACTTCGATCCGACCAAAGTCGCTCGGTTCGGTTCGCCCTGGGCAGTTTCGACCACCATTTTGAAGGTCTGAAATGGTCCCCCGTCGAACAGGTTGGTTTTCAGGCCGATCGCCTGGAATTGCTCGGCAATATAGTCCGCGGCGCGGTCGAGGCCAGCGGTACCAACGCCGCGGCCTTCCAGTTCATCGGAGGCGAGCAGCTTGACCGAATGAAACAGCCGCAGTTCCGCGGCGCGGGCGTCGTCGCGGTTTTCGGCGGCCGAGGCTACGGGCGCCCCGCAGAGGATGGCAACGAGCACCAAGACAATTCGAGTTCGAGCGTTCATTTGTGTCGAGCGGCGATAGGTTGGGTAAGGCAATCAGATTGCTGAATTTTCGGTCGCTGCCCACGGAGCGTCAAGGAAGAATTCGCTTTTGACACAAGCGGGCGGCGACGATATGCTCCGGCCCCTTTGATGCGGCGAGCGCCGGTGGGCCCCAATGGGTTGAACAAACGCGATCGGTACTAGCCCGTAGGATGACCTTCCTAGGTCGTCCATGTGGCTCCCAATGGTTCCTCGGTGGGCGACCTAGGAAGGTCGCCCTACGGGTACCGCAATCTCGGGATTACTGGTTTCGATTGTCAACGCCCTTAGGGAACGTCTCTGTGCCGTTTCGTAATGGGCGGCGCGACGCCGATTCGCGTTTCGCGGAACGCCACGGAGGGCGTTCCCTACAGAGAGCTTCGGCTCGATGCTAAACAAAGAGGTGCCCGTTGCTTGCACGACGCAGCGTGTTGGTGGTCGATTCGCAGGAAGAAACTCCCGTGGTGCTGCGCACGGCCCTGGCGCCGCACGGAGTGGACGTGATTTCGGCCCACGATTCCACGCAGGCGTGGGCCTTGGCCCGCCGGCATCGGCCCGAGCTGATCGTGCTCGACCTGGAGTGCGACGCTCGTTCGCCCGCACTCGTGCAGCGGCTGGCCGACTCGCAGCTCGATGCTCCGCTGGTGCTGCTGGGCAAGGCGCGCGGGGTCGAGCGGCCCGGCTGTTCGGTGGTCCGCAAACCCTATCATTACACGGCCCTGCTTCGTAAAATCGAAGAGTTCTTAGCAGGCGATCGGGAGCCTCAGCCGTGCCTTCGTTGTTCGTCTTCCGCGGAAATAACCAGGGACTTCGCTTCGAGCTAGAAGCCGATCTCGTTTCCGTGGGCCGCGACGCCGGCAACGATGTCCAGTTGCGCGACACCGAAGTCTCTCGCCGGCATGCCGAGCTGCGGCGGTCGGGCAAAACCTTCCTGCTCACCGACCTGGCCAGCTCCAACGGCACCTACGTCAACGGGCAGCGCGTCGAAGTCCACGAGCTGGCCAACGGCGACGAAGTGCAAATGGGCTGCACCTTGATGCTCTTCACCTGCCTGGCCGACGAATCGGCGGGCGATCTGGCCGACAAGATCGACATCATCTCTCGCCAGCAGTCGGGCGACCGCTCGCGCATCATCCGCTCGCTCAGCGAGTCCGAGGGCAGCCGGCTGCTTGACGGCGACCCCGACGCCGCCGCCAGCCCCTGGCTGGCCCGTGCCCGCAGCAACCTGCAAGTGATGTATCGCACGGCCCTGGCCGTCAGCCATACGCTCGACATCGACCAACTGCTGCAGCGGATCATGCAATTGATTTTCGAGTGGGTCGAGGCCGACCGCGGCTGCATCATGCTGATCCATCCCGAGACGAGTGAACTGGAGCCCAAAGTGCGCCGCAACCGCAAGGGCCTGAAGCAGGAAGAACGCATCAAGATCAGCAAAACCATTCTCGACTATGTGATGGAGCACAACGAAGGCGTGCTCACCAGCAACGCCGGCGAAGATGACCGCTGGAACCCCGCCGCCAGCATCTTGCAACAAGGCGTGTGCGAGGCCATCTGCGTGCCCATGCGGGGCCGCTACAACCTGGTCGGGCTGAGATATATTGACACTTCGATTTCGCCGCAGCGGCTCATCCAGCAGCAGGGGGCAACCAAGTTTACCGATGAGCACCTGAAGCTGATGATCGCCATCGCCCACCAGGCGGCCCTGGCGGTGGAAGACACTCGCTATTACTCCGCAATGGTGCAGGCCGAACGGCTGGCGGCGGTCGGCCAGACCATCGCCACGCTCTCGCACCACATCAAAAACATTTTGCAGGGCATTCGCGGCGGCAGTTTTCTGATTAAAGAGGGTCTTACGCAGCACGATGAGCACATGGTGGGCAAGGGCTGGGAGTTTGTGGAGAAAAACCAGGACCGCATCTCGAACCTGGTGATGGACATGCTCACCTTCAGTAAAGATCGAGAGCCGGAGACCGGCCCGGCCGATCTGAACGAAGTAGCCGCCGAGGTGGCCGAGCTGATGGCGGCCCGCGCCCGCGACAAAGGCGCCGAGCTGGTGTTCACCCCCGCCGAGCGGCTGCCGCTGCTGGTATTCGACGCCGAGGGTCTACACCGGGCAATTCTGAATGTGGTGACCAATGCCATCGACGCCTGCGATCGGGTGAACGAGGACGACGAGGTCGAGGAAGACGGCGCTCAACCGCGGCGGCGTTGCCCCGGACGCGTCGAGATTGCCGTCAGCTTCCAGGCCGAAGAGCGGCTGGCACAGGTCATGGTGAGCGACAACGGCCAAGGCATTCCGCCGGAAGAGATCGACCAGGTGTTTTCGCTGTTTGTGTCGAGCAAGGGCAACCGCGGCACCGGGCTGGGCTTGCCGGTCAGCCAGAAGATCATCCAAGAGCATGGCGGGCGGATCGCGGTCAGCAGCCGCCCTGGCGAAGGCAGCCGGTTTGAGCTGCAGATTCCGGCGGTGTTTGCCGAGACCGCCAGCCCAACAATCGCCCGTTGAAGCTGGCATGGCGGCGGGCGGGGGCTTGCGTTATGATTCCGCCGCGGCGATACCGCGATTCGTCATGGAGGACGATCTTTGAACACCATCAAGACGCTGTTTCTGTCGGCCCTGCTTTCGGCGGCCGCCTATGGCGTATATGTGGCGGTAACCGGCGTTTCCCCGCTCAACTTCAGCGCTCACAAAGAGCCGGCCAAAGACTGGGAAACCGGCCCCCAGGTCGTCCTCTCCGACGATCAAGGCGAGGAGGCCGCAGCGCCGTCGATGACCTCCCCCGCCGACACGCTGCCCGCCACAACGGATTTGGCCCATACGGCACAGCCCGCCGCCACACCGGTCCAGGCACTGGCGGCCCCGCACGACGATCTCAACGCCGCCGCGCCGCTGGGCCAAAACTCCTTGACCGGTCCGCCCGACGCCAGCCACGGACCCTACGGGGCCGCCGATCCATATGGCTCGATCGAAAGTGATGCTACCGCCGGGCGCTATCCGCCTGCCAATCGCTATCCGCCCGAAAGACGCTATCCGCCCGAAAGCCGCTATCCCTCGACCGGCGAGGACCAACCTCCCGGCGCCAGCGCCTATGGCGACACACTGGCCGCCAACACCGAGGGCGACATCCACGCCCAGTTCGCCGCGTTGTTGCAATCGGCGGAAGCTTCTCTAGCCCAAGGCCAACTGGCCGAGGTTCATCTCGAACTGTCCGCCTGGTATGGCGAGCCGCGATTGGCGCCCGAAGAAGAACACCAGTTGACAAACCTTTTAGACCAGTTGGCCGGCACGGTAATCTACTCGCGGCAGCACCTGCTCGAACCTGCCTACGAGGTGCAACCGGGCGATACGCTGGAGCGCATCGCCGACGATTACCAGGTGCCCTGGCAGCTTCTGGCCAACATCAACGGCCTCCGCGACCCGCAGCATTTACGGCAAGGCGAGCAACTCAAGGTGATCCGCGGGCCGTTCCACGCGGTCGTCGATCTACAGAAGTTCGAGTTGGTGCTGAATGTGGGCCGGCGCTATGCCGGGCGCTTCGCAATTGGCCTGGCCGGCAAGCAGCAAACGCCAGAAGGCGACTATGTGGTGCTCAAGAAGGTGCTCAATCCCACTTACTATGGCGACACGGTGATTGATGCCAACGATCCGAACAATCCGTTGGGCGAATTCGCTCTCGACCTGGGCAACCAGGTGATGATTCACGGCACGAACGATCCGCAAACGATCGGTCGCGCGGGTTCGCGAGGTTGCATCAGCCTGGCCGACCGCGACATGAAGGATGTATTCGACATTCTGGTGGCCAAGAGCGAGCATTGCCCTGGGTCGATGATCAAAATCCGCTTCAACCCGGCAGACGATACGGAACCGTCGGCTGTTCCCTCCGAGCCGGCGGTGGCCCGTCTGCCAGGCGGGCGTTAGACGTGCTTGCGAATGCGCGCCGCTGGATCTGCGCCACCGTGTGGCCAATGATTGCCCGCCTCGCTGCGATGGCCCGCTTCGGCGAGCCGCACGAGCTGGCCGGCGCGATCGTCTGGCTCGCCGCGCCCCGGGCGTCGTCGTTCGGCACCGGGCAAAACATCGTCGTCGATGGCGGCTTTTCGTCGGTGACCGTCTGAAGCGTCCGCCGGCGATCTGCCCATTTGCTTGCGAAGAACAAGGCCAGCATGCATGGCCTGCACGCCGCAATCGGCTCGCACGAAACGACTTGCCACCAGCCGCGAAAACATCGGCCTTTGCTGATGCAAGCGCACCTCGGGCGAGCGGGATTCGGGATTCAGCATTCGGCATTCAGGGGCCGGTGGCTGGGGCAGAGTGTAACGATGCCCCGGCCGCTTGGAACCGAGCGACGCGTCCGCGAAACTCAGACATGTCTCAGTTTCACGCAGCAGCTTGGGCGTCGCCCCGTCGCCCTCTCGGCTTTCTGCACTGGCCTCTGGCCTCTGGCCTCTTTCTCTCTCCGCAGTATCACAGAAAACTGGCTTGGTGGGTTCTCCGGCTGAAAAATGCACAATGCCAACCTTGGCATTATGCATATTGGGACATGTCCCAACGTGCATGGCCGTCTTCCTTCCCAGACCTCTGACCTCCGACCCCCGGCGTCTTTTACTTCCCCTTCCCGCAACCTATCAGCAAACTGGCTTGGTCGGTTTCCCGGTGAAATGCGGCCTTTTTTTGCCAGATCACGATGCTTCAGACTGCCGACGCCGATGCTGCGCGAATGCGGCGAACTTGAAAGCTCCGCACCCTAATTAATTCGACGCATCGGACATTCGATAGGTTCCGACCCCACGGGGGTGCGAAATGTTTCGCTCGCCAGCCGGCCGCGCTGCGCTCCTCACCGAGACGCCGACACGCAACGTCGATGTTTGTCCGCTGGTGAAACGGCGGCAACGAGCCGCTGGCGTGCCCGCGCACCTTTCGCGCCATTCATTCCGCGTCGCAGCCATCGCCGACTTGCTTACGCATCGCGTGCCGCTCGACTGTGGGCACTACAGCAGTTTTTGAACTTCTTGCCGCTACGACAGGGGCAAGGATCGTTTCGCCCGATTTTGTGCCTCGATGCCGGCTCTTGTTGGAAAGGCAAGGGCGGCGCCGACCGAAGCGCCGGCGGCGAGGGCTTCGTGCTCGGCAGATCCGCCATTTTCTTGCCGGTGAGCTTTTCCAGTGCAAACGTGATCATCCCAAGGGGATCGCCCTCCAACTCTTTGACTCGCCTGGTGTGCTCTTCGCGCTCGGCCGCTTCTGCCGCCAGCCACTCGTCAAATTCGGGAAACCGTTCACCCGTGATCGCGCAGGTTTCGAGCAGATCGCTCCGCAGCCCGCGACTCTCGAAATCGAGCTTTCGCCCCACGAGCAACTGGCGTGTGAGTTCAACGCCCTCTCGGGCAAACTGCGATAGTAGGGCCTGAGCGATTTGTCCGCGAATGTTCTCATCTGGTTCGTGGTGGAACAACTTGAGGCATGTTTCTACCGCCAGATCGGAGTGGATGTCCGCAAATACCCCCGCAGCGTAAAGGCGAAAATGCCATTCGGCGTTCGGAAATGCCTCGGCAACGGCCTGCAGAACGCTGGGTGTGCCGATCCTCGTGAGTGCCTCGGCACATTCCTGACTGAGAAGATCGGCATCTTCGTGAAGCTTGGCGACGACCAGCGGAATTGCCGATTCAAGACGAGCCCGGCCGGCCAACCGCACGGCCAGCGGCTCCAGCCAATTCATCGGATGGTTGCTAACGTCGTCGACCTGGACGGCCAGAAGTTCGAGGGTTTTTGCTTCGCAACCTTGCCCGTATCGAGCCAGGGCTTCGACGATGCGGTGGGCATCATCGAGGTGCACCTCGTTGGTGTACTGCTTGTCTTTGGCTTGTTCGCAAAACTCTTCGAGTCTTTGCCAGCAAGTCGCCTGATCCCAAGAAAGCATTTGCAGCCGCTCGGCGATCGCCGCGCCGAGAGACCCAAGAAAATGGCGTGCCTTCAAAATGTCCGACTCTCTTGGCAGCAGGAGCGAAGCGTCCGCCTCCACCAGTACCATCGAGAGATTGTAGGCGTAGTTCTCATAGTTGCCGCACGACTCGTCGTTCAACTTGTCGATCGCCCAGGCAATCGTGTGTTCGCTTTGCGCCAGGTGTCTGGCGGCCGCGATCATCCGGCAGCTCTCATCTTCTCTGCCGTAGGTTTCCACTGCCTTGATCACCAAAGGCATCAGGGCCGGGTCGGTTGAAAACGACTTGGCGAAGTAGCTGATCGCCCGAACTCGAATCTCGATGTCGGGATGCAGAATTGCTTCTTTGACCTTTCCTTCTGGGTAGCGCACGCTGACTCGTCCTCCAAACGTTTCCCTCGCAGAAATGCCGCGCCGCCGGACTTGCGGTCATCCGACAACGTAGCCTGTCGACGCCGTCGGCCGCCAGGTGCACCCCCGAGGGTTGAAGCTCGCCATTTTCGTGCGCGGAGGACCGGTCGGTCATGAATGCGTTGGGCGGCCGAGCGACGCTGCGAACCGGGCCGCCAAGAATATGGCGGCAGCCAGCGTTAGCGCGGCGACGCTCGGCAACACCAGTATCAACATGCCCCAGTTCGGCGTAAAGCCGTGTTGGGGGTCGTAATCGAAACAGCGGAACAAAGCGCCGCGCCGGCCCGGATCGGGATAGATGGGCACGAACTCGCCCCGCGCGTCGGCCAACATCTCCTTGAACCGCCCCGGTGAAATCTCCGCGCCCACGGAGATTCTGGCAAACTTTCCGCCGCGCAAGGCCACCGTGATCGCCGGATGATTAAACTGCTGTCGCTCGTCGTCCCAGCGAGAATCGAAATCGAGCGATTGGCACAACGCCGCGAGTTCCTCCGGGCTGACCGGGGCCGCAAACGTCCAGCCCCGATCGGCCTCGAGGCCGTGGTGTCTGGCCAGGGACATCATCTCGTCAGGGCCGTCGCGATGGTCGAAACTGATGACTACCATCTGATAGCTCTCGCCGCTGAAGCCGACTTGCTCAACCGTCTTTTTCAGCAGCCCCAAGTAGGGCGAGCAGATGCCGGCGCAGCGCGAGAACACAAGCGTGACAAACACCGGACGCTCGGCCCACAGTTCGCCCAGGCGGCCACGGCTTCCATCGGCGTAGCGCAGGCCGATGTCGGGCACTTCGCGGCCAAACAAGCGCGACTCTTCCGGCGGCTGGAAGATCAAATCCGGATCGGGAATCTCTTGCGCACGGGCCACTCCGCCTGGCCACCACGTCGAGGTCGCGACGCCCATCGCCAGCACGGCCAACGCCATCGCGGCTATGGAGCGGACGAAAAATAACTTCGGCAATTCTTTTGGCCCTCACCTGACCTCTCCCAGAGGGAGAGGGATATGTATGTCGAAGTTATTTCCGTCCGCTCCTAGACCTTCGTGAATGCGACGGCGCATCGGCGTCCCGTTTCCCAAATGTAGATGAGCAGCCCCACCAGCAACAACGTGATGAACACCAAAGCCGCGCCGGCCAGCAGCGCGCCGGTCGAAATCAACTCGTGATACTGGGCGTAGCGGCGTGGAATGGAAAACGCGCCGCCGAGGTAAAACATCAGCACGAAGCCATAGCCGCCCGCCACGATCATCGACGTACACAGCCGCGACCTCCGCAGGTCCTCGGGCAGCCCCGACAGCTTACCGCTGAGGTGGAAGATGCCTCCCAGGATCATCAGCACCACCCCCACCAGGAAATAGGTGTGAAAGTGGGCCGGCACCCACAGCGTGTTGTGGAACTTGACGTTGACGGCGATGGTCGAGTCGATCAGCGCCCCAATGCCACCGACGGCCCAGCCGGCCACGCCGCAATACATCAAGAGCGAAGCCATCGACCATTTCATGCGCGCCCGCCACACCAAAGCCAGCGTGCCGTACATGCTCACCACGGCCGAAGGAATCGCCAATGCATAGGAGCTCATCTGCCCGATGAAGTGCAGCACGCGGATCTGCGCGAAATCCATGTAGAGATGGTGGAAATAGGCGATCACGATCAAGAGCAACACGATATTCCAGGCGATCGCGACCCAGCGATTGTTCTTCCAAGGACGGTCGGCGTATTCGGGCAGCAGCTCGTACAGCAAGCCGACGCCCAAATACAGCGTCACGTTCACGACGATGTGTCCGAACAGAAAGACCAGGTTCTTCATCACCAAGGCGTCGCTGACGTCGGTGATCCCGGCCAGTTCCAAAGCGTACAAGGCCAACATGACCACGGCGGAAATCAGGCCCGTCAAATTGGCAATCAGGCTGACCGTGACGATCAGAATGAAGGGAGGCACGTCGGGGCCGGGCCTGCCCGTGATGTAGTGCCACGACAATGCCGCCGGCAGCGAATAGCGACGAGCAATGCCCCACAGCGCGTCGATGCTCCAGACCGTCCAGGCGACACCCAAGATGGTAATGGCCGACAAGAAGGTGTAGGTCGTCCAGGCCTGCCAAACGCCTTTGGGCGTGATCGACAGAGGATACAGGAAATACCAGCCGGCGCCATACTTGCCGATCAGCGTGGCCACGATCAGCAGAACCACGCCCAGCAGCGTGCCCAGAAACGCCACCCAGTTGGCCCACATGTGCAAACGAACGTATCTTCGCAGCACCGCGCACACGCCGGCCATGGCCGCCACGAACCACAGACCCACCATGCCCAGTCCGTGCAAGGTGAGAATGCTATAAAACCGCTCAGCGGCCAGCATCGGCAGCAAATTGCTCTGGGCGCCGCGTAGCGTCATGCCCAGCAGCACCAGGATGGGCGCCAAGGCCAGCACGACGACGACCCATACAAGAGTCAGTCGATTGGCGGAACGGGTTTCGGCGGCGGACATTTCGACCACCGCCGAGGCATCATGGTTGAGGGAGGTATTCATCTTGGCTCTCCTGATGAGTCATATTCTTTTCGAGGGCTAGCGCCAGCGTTCGCGGCCGGCACCATTCATACCGATGAGGTCTGTAGGGAACGCCCTCCGTGGCGTTCCGCGATCTGCCAGTTGATAATCCATTCGGTTCGCAGCGGAACGCCACGGAGGGCGTTCCCTACAGAGACGTCTTATTGAACGCTCTAATTGCTCGCGACCGCGCTCTGGGCGATTGGCTCGTCCACCACTTTCAATTCCGCTTTCATCGTGTGGTGCCCGATGCCGCAGAATTCGAAACACAGCACCGGGTAAACGCCGCTTTCCGCAAATCGGTGTCGCAGTCGATTGATGTACCCGGTCATCGCTTGCGTTTGGGTCAAAACTTTGCCGGCGCGGTCGTATACGCAAAAGCCGTGTGTCACGTCGGCGGCCGAGATGCGAAACTCGACGAGCTCGCCGGTGCGAATCGGCTGGCACGACAAAAAGACTTCATCGTCGAGCGCATCGGCGCGGGAAATCGGTTGGTCCGACAGCTTGAACGCGAACTGCTTGCCCGAAACATAGATGATCCGGTCCGGCACGTCGCCTTCGTTCGGATAGGGAGTCAGCGGAAGCGTCAGGAAGAGCAGTACCACGGCGGCAGCCGAAAGACTCAGCAGGAAAATGACCCTGTTCCGCTTGTACGCCTTCTGCGGCAATTCGCCGGGCGATCTGCCGCTGCGCGCGACGAACACGAAGATCGCGACGGTGATGGCCGCCCAGATCAAGAAGATGGTTAACGCGATGTTTTGCATGAGCCGTGATTCCTGTTGGTTACGGAGCGGGCGAAAAAAACTTCGGCAATTGTCTTGTCCCTCACCTGACCTCTCCCAGAGGGAGAGGGAGCGTTATGTCGAAGTTATTTTTCGTCCGCTCCTAATCTTCCGCGATGAGCTGTTTAATTGCTTTGAGCAGCCGCGGTTTGAGTGTGGATTGCCAGGTGTCGAGCGGCTGGGCATCGGCGAATTGCTCGTCTTCGCTGACGACCATCGGCACCGACTCGAACGCGCCGCGCAGCCGGCCGCGTTTGTCGACCAGGGCCAGCGTGGTGGAGTGAATGAACAAATCGTTGGCCGATTGCCGCTCTTGCTCTTTGTCCAACACCACGAGCTTGAGATTATTGACCGCCAGGTCGGCGATGGCCGGTTTCGTGGCGTGCAGGAAATGCCACCGCTGGGCGTCGGCCTGGTAGGCTTCGGCGTAGCCGTGCAGCACGTCGGGCGTGTCGTACTCGGCGTCCGCCGTGAGAGACACGAACTTGACCGGCCAATGCTCGGGAATCGACGCTTGCAAATCGGCCATCCGAGTGGTCATCGTCGCGCACGGACCGGGACAGCGCGTGAAGATGACGTCGGCCACCCAGACCTGGCCCAGCAGGTCCGCTCGGCGGACGGTCTGCCCCAATTGATTGGTCATTGCAAAATCGGCGAGGTCGCAGATCACCGGCAAATCGTCGGGATCGCGCATCGGCAAGCTGCCGGATGCGTCGGACGCACCCGACGCCGCGGGTTGCCACACGCCCGTTTTTACCAGCAAATACGGCCCGGCGAGCAACAGCATGATGGCCGTCATCGCCCACGACAGTTTATCTAGCTTCTTCATTCAAAACTCCCGTGCGGCGTGTCGCCAACCACGTGCGACGCCTGCCACTGATCGAAGGCCCCGGGCGCCAGAACAGTTCCATCGACCGCGCGTTGCGGCTGATTGTCCATCACGGTCAGCCAGCCGATCATGGTGGCGTGGCCGTTGCCGCACAACTGCGCGCAGGTAATCACGTACTTCCCCTCGCGCGTCGGCATGAACTGCACCGGAATGCTCATGCCGGGAATCGCATCTTGGCAGACCCGCAACGGCAAGACTTTGAAACTGTGAATCACGTCTTTACTGGTCAGGTGAATGATCACCGGTTTGAATTGCGGTTGCCCGTGCGCATCGACATCCTGCTTGCCGTCGCCGTCGGCGTCGATCGGTTCCAGCGGCACGCGAATGTCTTTCAGCGGCGGCACCACGTCGTCTTTGCCCGCTTCGTCGTCGAGAACGTATCCCAGTGGATTGCTGGCGCTGACCAAGGCCGGGTCTTGCGCGCCGAACTTGCCGTCTTTGCCGGCGTAGCGCGCGTTCCAGGTGAATTGCTGAGCGGTCACGCGTACCACCGTCGCCTGTTTCTCGTCGGGATACTCGGATACGTTTTTGTTCCAAAGCGGAATGGCGACGCCAAACAGCGTTACCGCTTCTTCGAGCACCACGATGCCGATGGCCAGAACGAACACGATGGTCTTCACGCCGACCGGGTTTGCCCGCGGATGGCGTTTGGCCCGAAAGCGCCACAGCGCGACGAACAGATAGAGCGTCCAGGCCACGAACAACAGCAGCATGGCCAGGTGAACGCCGTGCAGCAGCCGGTCGACGTCCTCGCCGTGCCGCGACGCGAGATCCGGCAGGTTCAGCCAGTCGAAGTGCCCGGCGGCCGGCGAGTCCACGGCCAGTTTTTCAGCCCCATCCATTATCGCACCACTCCTTCCGGCACGCCGGGCAGGGCCAGCGGATGTTTGGCAGCGCGGCGCATCAGATAAGCCAAGGAGCCAACGATGGTTCCCAGCACCACCACGAGCACGCCCATGAGCGTGAGCACCGCGGCGTTGAGGCCCTGCGCCACCATATCGTCGCTGCGTCCTGAACAGGCCGCGCAGGCCCATGCGCAACGCGGCGCCGCGAGCACGAGTGCGGTGACAATGCAGAGCACTTTACCCTTAGTGATTCCAAACACGTTCGACGTCTGTAGGGAACGCACTCCGTGGCGTTCCGTGAAGGGCGGGTGGACGTCGCGCCGCCGCTCAGCGGAACGGCACGGAGTCCGTTCCCTACAGAGGCCGTTACCGGTTTTGTCCGTCGAAACGGATCGGATGGCTGACCCTACGATCGTTCTCATACGAGGCCAATGTCCTTGGTTTTCCGCAGAAAGATCCAAACGTAAACGAGCAGCACAAATGCCAGCAAACTCGACGCGAAGCCGATCCACAAATCGGCCCGGCTCTCGGCCAATACGCGGTAACGGTAATTCTCGTAACCGGCGAAGCCGAACAGCAGCAGCTCGCAGGCGGCGATGAACAATAAATGAAACGCTTTCAGCGACATCGAGTTACTTCAGATAATGGCCGGAGCCCGGCAAGCTAAACACCGAACACACCGACAGGCCCATCAAGGCCGCCGCGAACACACCGGTAAAGAACAGAATTTTGTAAACGTCTCGCTGGCCATGCCACAAATGCATAAAGATGGCCGCCACGAAGCTGGCTTTCACCGCGGCGATCGACAGCGCCACGCCCACCGTCTGCCAGACCTCGCTGAAATGAACATAGTACATGGCCACCGTCAGCACGGTGCCGGCGATCAGCGCCGCGTAGACCGCCAGATAGCGGCGATGCTCGCGCCGCAGATGGTGCGCGTCCGCCGGCGCCTCGGTCGTAACGGGCAACGCGTGAGACAATAATGAATCCGACATCATTCGCTTTCGATCGTTTGGCTAGAGCAAATAAATGATGGGGAACAGAAAGATCCACACCAGGTCGACGAAATGCCAAAACAGCCCGGTCACTTCGACGCTGTTGGTGTAACGCTCAGGATCTTCGCGCCACAAGCGCGCGCCTGGCCAGAGGATGAAGGCGAACATCACCGCTCCGCCCAGCACGTGCAGCGCGTGCAATCCGGTCAGCGTAAAGTACGTGGCGAAGAACGTTCCATGCCTGGGCACGAATGCCGAGAGCCGCGCAATGTGCGCGACGTCGATCGGCACGCCGGCGTGCTCGCCGGCCGCGGCCCCCTCAGTGGACTGTGCCGACTCGCTACCCGGCGACGTGGCTCGGGGCGATCGGGCCGCCTTGCGCCGCTCGGCCTGCTGGCGCGCCGACAGTCGGTAGTGAAAGGCATCGGGGTGGATCTCGATGGTCGACTTGCCTGACTCGCGTAGCGACGTCAAAGTCGCCAAGGCGCCGGCGCCCTCGATGTGCCCCGTGATCGAAGTGATCGGTGCATCGGCGTCGGCGGAGTGGCCGGCCAATTGCGGATACTGTTTGGCCGTGACCGGCTCCTTCAGCCAGATCTCGTAGTGGTGGAACTTGTCGGAGTACTCGTAGCTTTTGACCGCCAAGAACGCCGCCGCGCAAACGAGCGTGACGATTTGCAGCCGGCGATACTTTTGGAAATCGCCCGCCTTCAGCGCGAGCCACGACATGGCCACGGTCAACGACGACGTAATCAACACCACCGTATTGAAGGCGCCAATGGGAATGTTGAGCAGTCCGTGCGGCCATTCACCTTCCCAGGCGCCGATGCGCAAGAACACGTAGGCGGAAAACAGCGCGCCGAACAGCATCACCTCGGATGCTAAAAACACCCACATTCCCACCTTGCCGTTATACAGTCCGGTGTCTTCGCGAATTTCGGTCGTGTAGGGAATGTTCATACGGCTGCCACCTGCTCAGCGGGATTTTGCGAGGTCTTCGGGGCGGAGAGCGGCTGGTTTTGGGCCTCGAAATCGAGCACCTCGCCATCGGCCTCACTCCATCGGGTTGATGTCGAAGAGTGGGCTGAATAGGCCAGGCTATAGGCGTACGGCTGGCGGTAAACGAGAACCTCGCCGACGAAGTTTCCGTGCGGTGGCGGCGTGGGGGTCTGCCATTCGAGCGTCGTTGCCTGCCAGGGGTTGTCGCTTTCGACGCGTCGGCCGGCAAAGGCGCTATGGAAGAAGTTGAAAATGAACGGAAGCTGAAAAGCCGCCAGCGCCAGCACCGACCACACGATCACGCCGTTGAGCTGCATGATGGTGGCGCTCAGTGCGCCGATCACGCCTTCATTGGCCGGATGCGCCGCCGAGTAGATAAATCCGCCGTCGGACATGCGCCGCCCCATGCCCGACAGTCCTTGAACCAGCATCGGAAAGAAAATCAAATTCATCGAGACCAACGATCCCCAGAAATGGAGATAACCCAAGCTCTGGTTCATGTGCCGCCCGGTGACCTTGGGAAACCAATAGTAGATTCCCGCGAAGACGGCGAAGATCGTGCCCGGCGCCACCACGTAATGAAAGTGGCCGATGATGTAATAGCTATCGTGCAACGCTAAATCGGCCGTGGTGAACGCCAAGGGCAGGCCCGTCAAGCCGCCGATGCCAAACATCGGCAAGAACGCGATCGCGAACATCATGGGCACCGTGAAGCGAATCGAGCCGCCCCACAGCGACAGCATCAGGCAGGTCATGATGATCACGGAGGGAATGGAGATGATGGTGGTGGTGGTTTGGAAGAACATCGCGATGCCCGCCCCCATGCCCGTCACGTACATGTGGTGCGCCCAAACGACCATCGACAAAAACCCGATAGCCAGCGCCGAGCCGACCATGGCCCGATAACCCCAGATGGGCTTGCGCGTATTGTTCGCTATCACCTCGGTGACGATGCCCATCGCCGGCAGAATCAGCACGTAGACTTCGGGGTGCCCCAAGAACCAAAACAGGTGCTGCCACAACAGCGGACTGCCACCGCCGCTGAGCTCCATCATCGCTTTGCCCGACACGATCAGGCCATGCGGCATGAAGAAGCTCGATCCCGCCAGGCGGTCCATCAACTGCATGACCGCCCCGGCCTCGAGCGGAGGAAAGGCCAAGAGCAACAGAAACGCCGTGACGAATTCCGACCAGACGAAAAAGGGCAACCGCATCCAGGTCAGGCCAGGCGCTCGCAATTGAATGACCGTGGTGATGATATTGATGGAACCCAACAACGACGAAGTGATGAGAAACACCATCGCGATCAGCCAATAGGTTTGACCATCGGTCGGAATGATCGTGGTCAAGGGCGGGTAAGAGGTCCAGCCCGCTTGCGCCGCTCCGCCCGGCACGAAGAAGCTGACCAGCATGATGAGACCGCCGATCAGGTACAGGTGGTAGCTGGCCATGTTCCATTTGGGGAACGCCATGTCGTTGGCGCCAA
>DASVHB010000225.1:0-9807 GCA_036379195.1 Pirellulales bacterium | reverse complement strand
AGCCACCAGCCACCAGCCACCAGCCACCAGCCACCAGCCACCAGCCACCAGCCACCAGCCACCAGCCACCAGCCACAAGCATGTCCATCGCTCGAATACCTGCTGAACACCTTCACCTTGGCGATCCGCCGCCGGGCCGGCGTGTTTATGGCATCGCCGACTTCCGCGGGGCGCTGCTGCACGAGCGCGCGCGAAGCGATCGCAGCGGACACGAGTTTTCGCTGGTCGCATTTGCGCCAGGCGACTCTCGGTCGGTCCATGCCACGTGGCGGCGGCTGACAAAGATTCTCCCGGGTCGGCTGCGGACCATCGATCAGGTGGGCTGGCTCGAAGATGGGCGATTGGCGGCCCTGTTGCCTTATACGCCGGCGGAAGGCGCCTGGAAGGTGGCCGATGATGTCTGTCTGATGCTGCCCGAGCGACTGGCGCCCCCGGTTATCGAGATCTATGTTTATCCGTCCGATTGGCTGGGCGGCGACACGATGGATTCGCTTGGCCGAGACGCGGCGCCGCTTGAGCCGCTGCTCACGCAACCACTGCCAGCTTGGAAGCGCGTGCTCGACGTGTTGGGGGCGACGGCGGGCTTGACCCTGTTATCACCCTGCATGGCGCTGATTGCCCTGTCGGTCAAGCTGAGTTCGCCCGGTCCCGTGCTTTTTCGGCAGCGCCGCGCGGGCCGCGGCGGCCGGCCGTTTGTGATCTACAAATTCCGCACCATGACTGCCGACGCCGAGTCGCGCCAACGCGAGCTGCTGGTGTTGAACGAACAAGACGGGCCGGCGTTCAAAATCAAGTGCGACCCGCGCATCACGCGGCTGGGGCGGTTGCTGCGCTCGACGAGTCTCGATGAGCTGCCACAGTTGTTCAATGTGCTGCGCGGCGATATGTCGTTGGTCGGGCCGCGTCCGCTGCCCTGTCACGAATCAGACGCATCTGATGGCTGGCGGCGGCGGCGATTGGAAGTCACGCCGGGCCTGACCTGCATTTGGCAAGTGCGTGGTCGCTCGCGGGTCAGCTTCGACGAATGGATGCGCATGGACTTGCGCTACGCCGTCTCGCGCTCGCTATGGCATGATCTGAAGCTATTGATTCAAACCGTCTGGGCGGTGCTGCGCGGCACGGGAGCTCATTGAGTTGGATGGTGTGATGAGTAACTCGACCGCGATGGAACTTGACGCCCGACGCGAGGACGCGGAGATGGGGAGATGGGGAGATGCGAAAACTCCGTGTCTCTCTGTCTCTCCGCCTTTATCCATCTCCGCGACCGCGCGATGCTTTATCAGCCCGGCTGCTCGTCGCGCGTCGATGGCGATGTTCGATCAGGGCATTGTCAGCGGCGCGAGCTTTGCCGCGACGGTCCTGGTCGGGCGGGCCTGCGGCGAAGAAGCACTTGGACTTTATTCGCTGGGCTTCACGCTGCTGATTTTGATCCGCGGCGTGCAAGAATCGCTGGTGCTCACGCCGTACACGATTCGGATGGCGCGGCTGCCTGCCCGTCGCCGCCGGTCTTACGCCGGCAGCGCGTTGGTCCACAGCGGCCTGACGGCGCTGGCCTCGATGGTCGCGCTGGGCGCGCTGGGCGCGGGCGGCCTGACACTCTCGGCGGCGATTGTGTTGCCGCAGTTAACGGTCGTCCTTGGCATATTGGCGATCACGTTGCCGCTTGTGCTGCTGCGCGAAGTGGCGCGGCGGTTCTCTTTCGCTGAGTTGCGGCTGGGTCGCGCGGTGCAAATCGATGCTGTTGCCGCCGCTTGCCAATTGTCGCTGGTCGCCTGGTTGGCGGCGGTGGGGCGATTGTCGGCGGCTACGGCGCTGGCGGCGCTGGGCATGGCCTGTGGCGTGAGCGTGGCGATGTGGCTCGCGCGCTCGGTTCGCGGTTTTGCGGTTCGACGTCAGCGCATTGTCAGCGACTGGCGGCGCAATTGGTCGCTGGGCCGCTGGATCTTCGCCGAGCAAATGTGCGGCACCGCCAATTCCTACTCGTTGCATTGGCTGCTGGCGCTGCTGCTCGGCGCGGCGGCCACCGGAGAATTTGCCGCGGCAATGGCCATCGTGTCATTATCGAACCCCTTGATCCTCGGGCTGGGCAACCTGCTGGGGCCGTCCACCGCGCGGGCGCTCGCCGCCGGCGGCATGCCGCAAATGAGGCGGCTGATCTGGTCTTTCACCTGGCGAATGGCTGGCTGCATGCTGCTGTTCTGCCCGCTGATGGCGATTTGCGGCAACGCGGCGCTCACGGCGCTCTATGGACCTGCTTATGCCGGCCATGGTTCGGCATTGACGCTCTTGGCGGTGGCCCTGGCGGTAAACGCCTTAGGCATGGGCGCCGATAGTGGCCTGCGCGCCGCGGGCAGACCGCGCGAGACGTTCACCGCGTCGCTGGTGGCGCTGCTTGTCACACTCGTCGTCGGAATGTGCCTGGCGCCTCGGTGCGGAATCGTAGGCGCCGCCTGTGCCATAGTGGCGGGCAATCTGATGGGTAGCGGCGCGCGATGGTTGGCGTTCGCACGTTTATCTTCCAGCGCTGCCACGGCAGGAGCGACCGCATGACACGCATCGCTTCGACATCCACGGTTTGCATTGCCCCGGCGGCGCTTACCGACGCGCTGTTGCGATGGTCGGGCATGGCCTTGCTGGTGGCGGTGGTGGTCGTCAACGAGGCCACGCTGCGCGTCGCCGAACCCGACTCCACCGCCTTCGACTGGCAGTCGCTGCTGCGGCTGGCGGTGTGTGGCCTATGCGGGCTTTATGGGCTGTTTCATCTGCCGGGCATTCAACGCTATTTGCTGCGTTTTCCCGCTGTTTGTTGTGTGGTCTTCGCGGCCTGGGCGTTGGCCACGGCGCCGGTGGCCATTGTCCCAGCGTATTCATTCGCAGCGTGCGTCGCTTTGGTGTGCGCGGTGTTGTTCGCGCCGGCCGTGCTGCTGCGATTGGGGCGCGAGACGGTGATTAAAACTTTGATCGCCGCTTTTATTCTCTTCGCCGCCGCCTGTTGGGTGGCGCAATTCACGCGGCCGGAACTTGGGCAGCCCGAATATCTTGCCCAGGGCGAAGACCCGGTCTGGCGGCTGGGCGGATTAACGCACCCCAACGGGCTGGGCGGTTTCTGTGCGCTGGCGATCGGCTGCCTTGGCGTGCTGGGGGCCGTCGGGCAAGTGCGCTGGCGCTGGCTAGCGGCGCCGCTGGCGTTCTTTGCAATCACGCTATGGCTGACCGACAGCCGCACGTCGCAAGTGGCGGTGGCGGGGCTGATCGCACTCGTTGCCATGCGGCGCATGGGGCCGGCTCGGCTGGCGTGGGCCGGGGCGCTATTGGCAGCGGCGGTGCTCGCCACCGAGCTGGCTGGTGTCGATTGGTCGCACTGGTTGGTGGGTGCCGCGCGCGACGGCGACGCCGAAGAAGTTTATTCGGTCAATGGCCGTACCGAGCTCTGGGATTTTGCCATCGAAAAAGCGGCACGTGCCCCGTGGCTCGGCTATGGTTTTGGTAGCTCGCGGTTTTTGATGGCCGACTTCGAGTTGTTTCCCGCCGCGCACCCGCATCAGTTGCTGCTCGACTGCCTGCTCGAAACGGGCATGTTCGGCCTGCTGCTGCTGGTCGCGATGATGCTGACGCAAGTCTATCGGCTTTGGGCCGCGCCCGCCGCATTCGCCGATGTCATCACGGTGCTCGTCTTCATCAGCGGGCTGACTGAGACGCCGGTTTTCAACCCCGTGCCTGAAGCGTTTACGCTGTGCTGGCTCATTGCGCTGTTTTGGCGCGACGTCGCGGAACCGAATTCAATCCGATGGCCGCGTGGTCGCGGCAGCGCGAGAAACGCCTACCAAAAGCGGATTCAATCTCGTTCCGCCGTTCACCGCGCTCAAGTCTGCACTCGCGCTGAATGTGGCGAGTTCCGTCCCGCGAGTGAAAGAATCTCCGGCCACGTCGTGCTGCTGACGAATTTCATTCCCCCGTATCGCGTGCCGGTTTACACCGAACTTGCCCGCCGCGTCGAACGGCTGACCATTTTGCTCTCGACGCCGATGGAATCGAACCGCAGTTGGGCGCCCAATTGGGGCCAGCTCGACGTGCGGCTGCAGCGCACGCTCACCATTCATCGGCCTTGGCGTCACGCGGCTGGTTTCTGCGATACGGTGCGGGTCCACGTGCCGTACGATACGCTCAGTCAACTGCGTGGCTTGCGGCCCGATGTGATCATTTCGGCCGAGCTGGGTTTCCGCTCGGCGCTCAGCGCCCTCTATGCGACCCTGGCGCGGCGAACACCGCTGGTGCTGTGGGCCACGCTTTCCGATCACACAGAGCAGGGCCGCGGCCTGGGTCGGCGCCTGCTGCGGAGCTGGTTGTTGCCACGCGCAGATGCCGTGGTGGTCAATGGTGAAAGCGGCGCTCGATACGTCGAACGATACGGTGCCGAGCGATGCCGTATGTTTCGCGTTCCCTATGTGGCATTGCCGGGCATGTTTGAACGGCTGCCCGATACGCGGCCGCCTGGTGCGGCACATCGCCTGCTCTATGTCGGGCAACTCGTCGAGCGCAAGGGCCTCGTGCCCTTTGTCGCGGCGCTATCGAAGTGGGCCGCCGATCATCCCGAGCGCGCCGTCGTCTTCGATCTGGCTGGCTCGGGACCGGTGGAAGCCGAACTGCGGTCGCTCGTGCCGCCATCGAATCTGACGCTCAACTTTCTCGGCGAGCGGAGTTACGCGCAATTGGTCGAAGCGTACGCCGCGGCCGGAATCTTGGCGTTCCCAACTTTGGCCGATGAGTGGGGGCTGGTAGTGAACGAAGCCATGGCCGCCGGTCTGCCAGTGCTGGGCAGCCGCTATAGCCAGGCTGTGGAAGAGCTTTGCGCGGAATGTCGTCTTTCGCTCCGCGAAAGAACGTCCTTTCGCGGAGCGAAAGGCGACTCTGGGGCGTGCGTTCGACCAGCGGAAAGCGACCCAACCGGCTGGACGTTCCGTCCCGATGTGCCTCACGAAATGGATGCGGCCATCGATCGTGCGATGTCGTCGTCGGTGGAAGAACTGGATGCGATGCGTGCGGCCGCGCGCGCCGCGATCGCGCCGCTCACACCCCAACACGCCGTGGACGGCCTGGTCGAAGCCATCCGCGCCGCCATGAACAAGGAATGCCACGCTTGAACATCCTCTACGCGAGCACGGTTTATCCGCCGGCCATCGGCGGCGCCCAGATGCACTTGCATCGCCTGATTGGCGAGATGCAGCGCGCCGGGCATTCGCCGCGCGTGGTGACGCACACGTCGCGCTACCGGCGCGATTGGGTGCGGCTGAGCACCGTCTGCTGCGAGCCGCGGCTCGACTACAACTATGAGGGAGTTCCGGTCAGCCGACTCGGCTTTTCGCCCGGTCGGCGGTTGCGGATGCTCCCCTGGGCGGCGGCGTATTACGGGTGCATGGGAGGGGCCGTGCGGCGCTTGAGCCGTCTGATCGGCGACGAGCTGGAGCCCTTGGCGGGCAGGCCGGCGCTGGTTCATGCCACGCGCATCGGTCGCGAGTTTCTGGCTCGGGCAGCGTGCGAGTTCGCCCGCCGTCAATTGATCCCCTTCGTGCTCACGCCCAACCATCATCCGCGTTGGCGCGGTTGGCTCTATCGAGAATACGACCGGCTTTACCGCGAGGCCGACGCGGTGATCGCCCTGACCGCCGCGGAGAAAGATTTGCTCGTCGACGAGAAGGGCGTCGCCGCCGACCGCATTCACATCACCGGCGTGGGACCGATTCTGGCCGATGAATTCTGCGCCGAGACGTTCCGCCGCCGGTTTGGCATTGCCGAGCGGTTCGTGCTCTATGTTGGCCAGCAATTGCGTTACAAGGGGCTGGCCGCGGTGGTCGAAGCGGCGCCGATGGTGTGGCGGCGGCACGGCGACGTGCGGTTTGTTTTCATCGGTCCGCCCACGCCTTATTCGCGCCGGTTGTTCGAGCGTGTTCCAGACCGCCGGCTGGTGAATCTGGGCAGCGTCGACCTGGCGACGAAAACGTCGGCCATCGCCGCCTGCGAATTGCTTTGCCTGCCCTCGCTGCAAGAGAGCTTTGGCGGGGTGTTTGTCGAGGCCTGGTCGCATCGCAAAGCGGTGATTGGCGGTCGAATCGCCCAGGTGGCCAGTGTGATCGACGAGGGCGTCGACGGCTTGCTCGTGAATCAGAACGCGGGCGAACTGGCCGCGGCCATTGGCCGTTTGCTCTCGGACGCCGACGAATGCCAGGTGATGGGCGAAGCGGGCTGGCGGAAAGTGCAACAGCGCTACACATGGCGGCAACTCGCAGCCAGCACGCGCGATGCCTATGTTGCCGCCGGCGCGACACTCGAAGCAGAGTGCCTGAGCCAAGCAAACCGTTGCGAGGCCGGCAAACCTGTCACCAGCGACTTACGAGGAGGTGAGCGATGAGCATCGCATTCCAACCCGCACCGTCCTCGGCCGTTGCGCCTTTTGCCTGGCCCGATAAGCTCGACGTGCTGGGCGTCGGCATTAGCCCCACGACGTACGAGGCGGCCGTAGAGCTGATCCTCAACGCGGCAGACTGCGGTCGCCGATCTGTTGTCGCGTGTCAGGCCGTACATGCCGTGGTGACCGCGGCTTGCGACGCCCAACTGCGTCGGCGCGTGAACTCGTTCGAGCTCGTGACTCCCGACGGGCAGCCCGTGCGCTGGGCTCTCAATTGGCTCTATGGCGCCCGCCTGACCGAACGCGTTTATGGCCCGGAGCTGATGTGGCGAGTTTGCGGCGAGGCGGCCCGGCGTGGCGTGCCGGTTTATTTGTATGGCGGCTCGCCGCAAGTGCTCGAAAAGCTTCATACTCGCTTGATGCGGGCGTTTCCCGAATTGTGTATTGCCGGCAGCGAATCGCCGCCCTTTCGCCCGCTGAGCGACGAAGAAGACCGGCAGGCGGTCGAGCGGATCAATGCCAGCGGGGCCCGGCTGGTGTTCATTGGGCTGGGTTGCCCCAAGCAGGATCATTTTGCTTTTGAACATCGCGACCGTCTGGCGGCGGTGCAGCTTTGCGTCGGAGCGGCATTCGATTTCCACGCCGGGACCAAGCCCATGGCGCCAAGCTGGATGCAGCGGCACGGGCTGGAATGGTTGTTTCGCCTGTGCTGCGAACCGCGCCGATTGGCCCGCCGCTATCTGGTGACCAACACACTCTTCGTCGTCAAACTTGCCGGGCAAATCGCGGTTAGGCGCTCCAACATGATCTGCGCCGCGATTCGGCTGCCGCGGTGGCTAGGGCAGAAGCTGGCCGCGTTTGGCACGTTATCGCCCAAGGGCACTACCAATACGACTTTCGCTCATCCCGTGCTTAACGAGGAACAACCATGAATAAGCAGCCACTGATTGTCGTCGCCGGCGGCGGCGGTTTTATTGGCGGGCACCTGGTGGCCGATCTGCTGCGGCGGGGCCACCTTCATATCCGGTCGATCGATATCAAGCCGCTCGACGACTGGTACCAGGTGTTTCCGCAGGTCGAGAATGTCGTTGCCGATCTGAAGGATAAGGCGGCTTGCCAGGCCGCCTGTCGCGGAGCCGGCGAAGTCTACAACCTGGCGGCCGACATGGGCGGCATGGGGTTTATCGAGAATAACAAAGCCCGCTGCATGCTCTCGGTGCTCATTAACACTCACCTGTTGATGGCCGCGCTGGAGTCGGGCGTCGAGCGGTTCTTCTACGCCAGCTCGGCCTGCGTCTACAACGCCGACAAGCAACGCGCCGCCGAAGTGACGCCGCTCAAAGAAGCCGACGCCTACCCGGCGTTGGCCGAAGATGGCTATGGCTGGGAAAAGCTCTTCTCGGAGCGGATGTGCCGCCATTTCCATGAAGATTTTGGCCTGATGACCCGCGTGGCGCGGTTCCACAACGTGTATGGTCCGCATGGCACCTGGGAGGGCGGGCGCGAAAAGGCCCCTGCCGCCATGTGCCGCAAGGTGCTCGAGGCCCAGGCCACCGGCAAGCACGAAATCGAAATCTGGGGCGACGGCCGCCAGACCCGCAGCTTTATGTACATCGACGACTGCGTCGCCGGCATCGACAAGATCATGCACAGCGACATCGACGAGCCGATCAACCTCGGTTCGAGCGAGCTGGTGTCGATCAACGAGCTGGTCGATCTGGTCGAGGGAATCGTGGGCCTCAAGCTCCGCCGCACCTATAACCTGTCGGCGCCCAAGGGGGTGAATGGCCGCAACAGCGACAATACGAAAATCCGCGGCTACTTGGGCTGGGAGCCGAGCACGCCGCTGGCCGATGGCATGCGCAAAACGTGCGATTGGATTCGCGGCGAATATCAAGCCAAGTACGGCGTGCAAGCGGGCGCGGCATAGTCGTCTTTCGCTCCGCGAAAGCAACGCCGTGCCGCCTGAGACGGTGACAAATCTCGACGAAAGGTAGCTCCCGGCCTCGTGCCGGGCGGTTCGGTGCCGACTTTTGGCCACGGGAACGGCGGCTTTTCCACCGCTACTTTCGCGGAGCGAAAGGCGACAAACAACAAGCACTTAAGCCGGCCACAAGGGCCGGGACTACCAAGAATCATGCGACGTTCGATGAGCAATCAACCTCCCCGTGTCAGCATCGGCGTGCCGGTCTATAACGGCCAGAACTACCTGGCCGAGGCGCTCGACTGCCTCCGCGCGCAGACATTCGACGATCTGGAAATCGTCATCTCCGACAACGGCTCGACCGATCGCACGGAGGACATCTGCCGCGCATACGCCGCGCGCGATCGGCGCATTCGGTATCACCGCCAGCATTCCAACCGCGGCGCCGGCTGGAATTTTTCGGAGGCGTTTCGGCTCGCCCGTGGAGAGTATTTCAAGTGGGCGGCGCATGACGATCTCTGCGCGCCGACATTCATCGAGCGGTGCGTCGAGCGGCTCGACGCCGATCCGGGGTTGGTGCTCTGTTCGGCTCGTGCCGCGGTGATCGACGCCGAAGGAGATTCTGTCGGCGACGATTCACCATCGGACCAAGCGCACGTCGACTTTCAAGGTGTCTCGCTGGCCATGGAGGCCAAGCGGCTGCGCTGCGTCGGCTCGCAGCGGGCCAGCCGGCGCTATCTGGGTGTGCTCGTCCATTCGTTGCGGTGTTACGAGGTTTTTGGCCTGATTCGGGCCGACGCTATGCGCCGCACCGGCTTGCACCGCCCGTACAACGGCGCCGAGAAAGTTTTCCTGGCCGAGTTGGCGTTGCTGGGCCGATTCGCCGAACTCGACGAAACGCTGTTTTTCTCGCGCTGGCATGACCAGCGCTTCTCGGCGAACCGGTCGGCGGCGGCCCAGGCGCGCCACATGGACCCGCGGGCGGCGCGGCGCGTTGCGCTGCCGCGGCAATTGCGCTCGTCGTGGGGCTATTTGTCGCTGATTCCGAAATCGCACCTGCCTCGCCTGGAAAAAATCGGCTGCCTGTTGGCCTTTGGCCGTTACCTGTTGCAACCCGCCAAATGGCGGCGGGCGATCGTCGAGGCCGCGCTAGGCCGGGGCACGACAGTCGCTTTGCCAACCGAACGAAAAACCGACGTCAATCCGTATCGGGCACGCGCGATACGAACCGAGAAGTCGAGCCCGTACTCCGTCGCACTTCCGTTGATGTTTCCCCTCGAGTCGTCTTCGTCAGATCGCACATAAATGACCAAGCGCATTCTTATCACCGGCGGTTCGGGCGGCATTGGGGCCGCGCTGGCACGGCGCTGCGCTCGCGCCGGCGCTTGGCCGATCGTCGGCTATTGCCGCAATGCCGCTGGGGCCGCCGCCATCGTCGACCAATGCGGCGCCGGTGAAACATTGCCGCTCGATCTGCTTC
>DASVHB010000224.1:0-18285 GCA_036379195.1 Pirellulales bacterium | reverse complement strand
ATTTCAGCGGCAACGGGTCGCTCTTGACTGGCGAAGCCGCGCTGCCGCGAGTGTGACGGACGAACATCTTCGGCAAATGCGCAATGCCGGTGGCTGGTGGCTGGGGCAGAGCCTGGGCTGCGCAAAATGTGCGATTATTCGAGTGGCACGCCGTATTCGGCTCCGCGCGTTTTTATTCCGCTTCAGGGTGCGGAACACTTATCAACGCTGATCGACACGAATCGGGGCATCTTGCTGGAGCGTGCCCGGGCAAAGGACGGATGCCGTAATCTATCGTTCTTTTATCACGCCAGAAAGCGACAAAGATGGCCCTACTGCTGCGCTTCGCTACGCATGGTGCAGGTGGCCGAGAGGGTCGTGGCGTCGAGCGCCGCCGATGAGTGCAGCCAGCTTACCGCCGAGAAAGGCACCTCGACGGTAACCGACACCGGGTCGCCGTTGATGGCCGAACTGGGCGGATTGGGATTCACGGTGACCGTGGCGCCGGAAACCGACGACGCGGCCAGGCGATCGTTGGCGGCGGTGAGCACGTCGGAGGTTTGAGCGCCGGTGCAAACCGCCGCTCGCACGCCCTCGCGGGCCGCTTCATTCACCACCTGCTGAACCACGAGCATCCTGCCGTATTCGATCACTCCCAGCAGCAGGATGAGAAACAACGGAGCGACCATCGCAAACTCGACCGCCGCCACGCCACGGCGCGCGGCGCGGCGCGGCGAGGGGCGGAGACCAGCGGGGCGAGAAGCGACGTCGGGCATGGGCTTTCGTTTTTGGATGCGTTGTAAATCGCGGAGGTCACCAATCCGCACAAGGCGGAGGCGGTCGGAAAGGCGCAACAACGAAACTTACGCGTGGGGTTTCGCGCGCCTTCCCGCGCTGTCGCGTCGGGCTTCCAACTCTACGCCAGAATCGGCATCGCGTCGCGCGGCCGGCCCGTATGGCAAGCCCGACGGATGGCAACGCGTTTAACGATTATCGGGCCGCCGCGAGGAGGCGACGGCGCCGCGCGCCGGCCACTTCGTGGCCTAGGCTTGCAAAGGACATTTCAACATCATTGCCCAAAGTGCCTTATGTGGTCGCTGAAAAAACGCAGGCGCTGGTTTGTCGAACCGCGAGTGCAGGGGGCGTTTATGCTTCGGGCCGCCCTGTATTGGTTTTCGTGCCTGCTTTGCCTGACGAGCCTGACGTCGATCTGGAACAGCATCACGCGGCAGGCCGATTTTTTCGGGTTTCACCTGCCCGGCGGCTTGCCGCTGTGGGTGATTCCGCCGCTGGCCTCGCTGCTGTTTTTGCCCATGGTGATGTACGACATGGTGCGGCTGAGCAATCGGCTGGTCGGGCCGATTTTGCGGCTACGCTCGGCCATGCGGGGCGTGGCCCAGGGGCGGCCCGCGCCGACCATCGCCTTCCGCGAGGGCGATTTTTGGCGGGACTTCGCCGGAGAGTTCAACGCCGTCGCCGATCGCGTCGCCATGCTCGAACGGGCTTTGCGAGCGGCGGAAGCGCGGCTGCGCGAACGCCCCGACGCGGAATTGGCCGAATTGTCTGAACCGGCGCTGGTCGCCGCGGCAAACCACGAATGACTCGTCCGATTTGCCTCACCGAAAATAAAAAGCTAGGTATTGTTTGGTGGCATTGACCCACATCACTGCAAACCGAAACGGCAAACCGATCGTGAGGTCGGGACGCAAAGCCATGGGGCTCGCCGGAGCTTGCCAGGCTACCGAAGTTTGCAACCGGAGGTTGCAAATGAACGCGTTGATCGAACCGTTACCTGAGGCTGGGCGCCCGTTGCCCACCGCCGCGGCATGCTCCGCGGGGCGTGGCTCGCCGCGTCGACGGCGAATTCGCCGCGAGCGTCGCGGCGCCGTCGTCGTGTTGACGGCGTTTCTGATGGTCGCCCTGTTGGGCCTGGTGGCGCTGGTGGTCGATTTAGGCTACCTGATGCTGGCCCAGACCCAGTTGCAAGAAGCCGCCGATTCGGCCGCGCTGGCCGGCTCGGCGGTGCTTGCCCAGGGACCGGCCGCCGCGCGGGCCGAAGCCCAGCGGTTCGCCTCGCTGAACATGGTCGGCAAATCACCCGTCAGCATCGACCCCATCCACGACGTGGTCTTGGGTCACTGGGACAACGTCTCGCACACGTTCGTGCCGTTGTCGGGCGCCGACGAATCGTTGGCCGATAGCATTCAGGTCACCTGCCGGCTGGAGCAGAGCGGCGGCAGCCCCTTGTTCTTCAGCCGCCTCTGGGGAGCCCAAACCGCCAATCCCACCGCGGTCTCGCTGGCCCAGTCGCAATGCACCCAGTGCGGGCCGTTCATCGGCATCAACGAAGTGTCGGTGGTCGGCGATGCAAAGACCGACAGCTACAGCTCGTGGGCCGGGCCTTATTCCGCCGCCACCGCAGGCGCGCAAGGCAGCATCTGCAGCAACGGTCCGATCGGACTGGTCGGCAACGCCTCGGTGCGCGGCGACGCTCATCCCGGTCCTGGGCAAACGGTAGCCAAGATCGGTCACGCCAGCATTACCGGCTCGACCGCGCCGCGCACCAGCGCGATGCAGTTGCCGCCCGTGAATCTCGCCGCCGCGGCGACGCTTAACGACAATCAAAACATTCCCATGACGCTGCTGGGCAAAAACCCGCTCAATGGCCAGGGCGCCTTGACGCTCAATGGCCGCGACACGCTCACCCTGCCGCCCGGAACCTATTACTTCAGCTCGCTGAAACTGGTCGGATCCAGCTCGCTCGAGATCAGCGGACCGACGACGATCTATTGCACGGGCAGTTTCGACTGCGGCGGCGGCTCGTTGGTGAACGCCACGCAACTGCCCCGCAACTTGCAAGTTTATTGCACGGGGCCATTGCTTAAGTTGTCGGGCAATGCCGATTTTTATGGGACCGTTTATGCCCCATCCACGCCGCTGCTGATCATCGGCACGGCGGACTTTTACGGCACGCTGGTCGGTTCTGATCTGGTGGTGATTGGAAATCCCAGGCTGCACGCCGATCAATCGCTCGGCCCGTTGCAGGGATGTATTCCTTTCCCGCGGATCGTCAATTGAACCACACCACCCCGAAAAGCGAGGATCCGCACGTGGCTAGACCCTTAGCAATCTTGTTGACCGTGGTGCTGTTCGAGTGCGTGGCGGCGGTGGTTCTCGGCCGATGGCAGTTGGCCCCACACGAGGGCCCGTCGGCGCCGCAAGCGGTGCTGTCAGACACTACCCTCGACTTGGGCGCGGTGCCGGCTGGGCAGCTCCTGATGGCGCGGTTTCCGGTCGAGAATCGCGGCACCCGCCGGCTGGTGCTGACGCAGCTCGACGGCAGTTGCGACTGCATTCGCGGCGACCGGGCCGAAATCGTGGTCGGGGCCGGCGAGGCCAGCGACATCCGCGTCAAGCTTGCGACCGAAGAGCTTTCGGGTCCCATGCAGCTCGACCTGCGCTACGCGACCAACGATCCGGGATTGCCGACCTTCGCGCTGCGCGTCCTGGCCGACGTGACTCGCGACAGCGCCAGGTAACGGCGGTCGTTTGGCGACTTCGTCTGGCCCCGCGCATCTGGCTGCCGATATGCTAGATGAATGTTAACTGCGCGCCTCGCGCCGCAAAACGGTCGGAGTCGGGCTGGTGGAGCGAAGTTCGACGGCGACATCGCGGCTGAACAGTCTGCCGAGCAACCAAACCGATGAGCTGTTTGCGCAAAGCTCTGTCGATCGACGTGCGTTCGCTGGCGGGGCTGCGCATCGCTCTGGGGCTGATGGTGCTGATCGATCTGGCGGCGCGGTCGGGCAATCTCACCGCGCACTATACCGATGCGGGGGTGTTTTCGCGCTCGGTGCGGATCGAGCGCGATCTCGACGAGGCCGCCATCGGCCAAAATTACCATTGGTCGCTGCACATGCTGAGCGGCGACCGCTGGGCCCAAGCCGCCCTGTTCGGCCTGGCGGGTTGCGCCGCCTTGGCGTTGCTCGCCGGTTATCGCACGCGGTTGGCCACCATCGTCAGCTTTGTGCTGGCCGTCAGTGTGCAAACGCGCAATCCGCTGTTGATCGACGCGGGCGACCTGATTTTGAAATGCCTGCTGTTCTGGTCGATGTTTCTGCCATTGGGCGCCGTGGCCAGCGTCGACCGGTTGCTGCGGCCCGACGACGCCCCGCCGCCCAGAGTGATCTTTTCCGCCGCCAGCGCCGCTCTGCTTTTGCAAGTGTGCATGATCTACTGGTCGACCGCGGCGGAAAAGCACGATCCGATCTGGACGCGTGACTACACGGCGCTCTACTACACGTTTTCGCTCGATACCTTCGCCAGGCCGCTGGCGCACTGGCTGTTGCAGTTTCCCAAGCTGCTCGTGGGGCTAACGGCGGTCTCGTATTGGGCCGAATGGCTGGGACCCGTGCTGGCGATGCTGCCGCTGGTCAAAGGCCGGCTTCGAGCCGGTGTGGTGCTGTTCTTTTGGATGTTGCACTTGGGCACTGCCGTTACCATGGAGCTTGGGTTGCTGCCCTGGATCGCCATGGCGGCCTGGCTGCCGTTTCTGCCTGGTGTGTTCTGGGACACGTTGGGCAAGTTGCCGCTGGTGTGCATGGCGAAGGCGATGCCGTGCAAGGCAGCGGCGCGCAACCTCGTGCGCTGGCTGGCGGAGTGGCTGGGCTGCCCGCCGGCGCCGTACGCACCCTGCTGGCGGCTGACGAATGGGCTGGTGATGTTGCTCTTGGCATACACGGCGGTTTGGAATGTGAACCGGGTGGCAGGCGTTTTGGATGACCAAGTCTCGCTGCCGCGACAGTGGAAGATTGTTGGCCTGGTAAGCGGACTGGAGCAGGCCTGGCCGATGTTCGCTCCCTATCCGATGACGAGTGACGGCTGGTTTGTGATGAAAGGCGTGCTGGCCGACGGCGCCGTGGTCAATCTTTGGCAACCGGGCGAGCCGCTGCCCTGGCGGAAGCCGGCGATGGTTCGGGCCACGTTTCGCGGCCGCCGCTGGGCAAAGTATTTGCAGAACCTGCTCACCGACGAATATGGGATGTACATTCACGGGCTGGCAGACTGGCTGCGGTGGCGCTGGAATCACGAGTTTGGCGATTCGCCCGATCGCCGCGTCCGCTCGGTGGAGATCGTGTACCAGATCGAAGAGACGCTCAGCCCCGGCCGCAAGAGCAATCTGGTCACACCGTATATACTGTGGCGAGACAACGACGAGGCTGCTGACCCGCCCTGACCCGACGCCACGATGAACGCATTCACCGCCAGGTTCTTGTTGCTCGCGTTGGCCGCTTGGGCGGGCGACGATGGAGCCGCCAATCCCTTGTTTCGCGGCCTCGTCGAACGGGGCGTATCGATCGAAGAGAAGACGGTGAAACTGCCCGAGCCGTCGCTGCCCGATGGCCTGGATGCGAAAGAACAAACACGGATCATCGAGCGGTTGGTTTCCAAGAAATACTCCTACGATCAGTTTGTGCGCCAATCGCCCGTCGCGCCGTTCCTGCTGGAGATGAATACGCGCGAAGCCACGCCGGGCAAGGCCGCCGGCGCGGGCCGCGTACAACAAGTCGATCTGTGGTTTGTCGCCTATGGCGACTTGCAGACGGTGAGCGATCGGCAACTGCTAAGCCAGTTGGCCGGCGGCAACCGCTCGTCGCACGCAAGGTTCGAGTCGCTCACCGACGACGAGTTGCACCGGCGCAACTTGTCTGCCGGCGACGAGCAAGATTTCAAAGAAAGCTATTCGCACATCGAATTGCCGGTGCTCGACAAAGTACAAGTGAGCGGCATAGTGCACGCGGCGACCACGCACGCGCGCGGCGCCGCGGTGGCCGCGGTCGTGCTCGAGCCGGCGTTGGCCGACGATGCCGACTTTCCCGCTCGCTGGCGACCGATCGCGCGCGGCGAATCGGGCGAACCCAAGTTGGGCAAGCCCCAAGCTTACACGGGCCTGGCCGCCTATGTCCGCGTCGCCGAGCTGCAAGAACCGGCGGGGGCGATATGGATCGAATGCCATCTGATTTTTGACGAACCTCAGGACTGGTTTCACGGCGCCAACCTGTTGCGCTCCAAACTGCCGCTGGTGGTGCAAGACAGCGTGCGCAACTTCCGCCGCAAACTCGCCGAGGCAAAATAACGGCCGCTTGCCCATCGGACGCAAGGCGAAGAGAATACAGATCTCCGTAGAGGACGAAATGCCAGAATCGATCCCCGTGCAAAAGACCGACGAAGAGTGGCGTCAACTACTGACGCCCGAGCAATATCGTGTAACACGGCGGCATGGCACCGAGCGGGCCTTCACCGGCGAGTATTGGAACTGCCACGAGCCGGGCGCGTATCGCTGCGTGTGCTGCGGCGCCGAGCTGTTTCACTCCGACGCCAAGTTCGATTCGGGCACCGGCTGGCCCAGCTTTTGGCAGCCGGCCAACGCCGACAACGTGGCCACGCAGGTCGACCGTGGTTTTTTCATGGTCCGCAACGAAGTGCATTGCAGCCAATGCGGCGCGCACCTGGGCCACGTGTTCGACGACGGGCCGCCGCCCACCGGTCTGCGATACTGCATCAACTCGGCCTCGCTCAAACGTGCGTAGTTCCGCTTTCGGGCCGTGGTTCGGTAGGGTTTGTTTGACCGGGTGCAAGGTCATTTAGCAGCGCAAAAATCTGCCCCAAATCGCGTCGCTCACCAACAGCCCCGCGCGGGTCAGTCGCACTCGTTCGCCGCAATCGCTCAGCATGCCCAGCTTGACAAGCTCGCCTAGCTCCGCGCCCACCAAGGCGTCGACTTCAAAACCCGTCTGCCGCGCGAACTCGCGACGATCGACGCCCGCCAACCGCCGCAGCCCCAGCACCAGGGCCTCGCGGGCGCGGTCTTCGGGCAAAAGCTCCTCTTGCTCGGCCACGGGCGATTGGCCGCTCTGCACCCGCCGCATCCAGGTGGTCGTGCTGCGATGGTTCACTTCGCGCCGGCCAGCGATGTAACGCGCGGCCCCCGGCCCCGCGGCGTAATACTCGCGCGCGGCCCAGTAGTGCTCGTTGTGGCGGCAGCGATGGCCGGGCTGGGCAAAATTCGAGACTTCGTAATGCTCGAAACCCGCCGCCGCCAGCCGCTCGATCGCCTCGGCATACATCGCCCGTTCCAGCTCTTCGCCGGCAGGGTTAAGCTGCGCGCGTTGCAGGCGCCCCCAAAAAGTCGTTCCGCGTTCAAACGTCAAACCATAGGTCGACACGTGGTCGGGCCGCAAACGCAAAGCGGCCGCCAGATCGGCCCGCCAGACGTCGAGCGTTTCGCCCGGCGCGGCGAAAATCAGATCGAGCGAGATCGACTTCAGCCGCTCGCGGGCCAGCTCGACCGCGGCGGCGATGTCGGCTGGCGCGTGATCGCGCTCCAGGGTGCGCAGCTTGGCCAAATCGAACGACTGGGCGCCCAGGCTCAGCCGCGTAACACCGTGCGCGGCCAAGATGTCGACACGGTCGGCGTCGAGACCGGCGGGATTCGCCTCGACGGTGATTTCGGCTTCCGGCAGCGGCCGGAACCAGTCGAGCACGATCTGGCAGAGGCGATCCAGCGCCGCCGGCGGCAGATGCGTGGGCGTTCCGCCGCCGAGAAAGAGGGTGTCAACCGATCTGGGCGTTTCCAGCCACGACAGCTCTTGCCGCAGCGCCTCCAGGTAGCGGCTGATGAGATCGTCGCGCCCGGCGATCAACGTAAAGTTGCAATAGCCGCAGCGATGAGCGCAAAATGGCACGTGAACGTACGCGGCGCGCGGCGGGCAATCTGGCGAATTCAGAGCGTCTGCCGCGTTCAGGCGCGCCGGCTCGGGCGCGCTTGCCCGAGGCGCCGGCGGGCCGAGACTGCTGCGCTTGTCGATCGTGTGCATCACGCCGATTATACCCATCTCGTTTTCCGCGGTGTTTTTTCAAGTTCCCGCCGCGGCGCGGATTTGAGTAGACAGCGCCAGCAGATAGAATAGGATTAAAGAAGCATGCGGCCTTGGGCCGTGTTTGATTCGGGGCAGTGTTGATCTGGGGCGGTGTTGATCTGGGGCGGTGTTTCATTCGTGGCCGTCTGCGTTGAGGGCCGCGTTTGGTTCAGGGAGGGAGATCTCGTGTCGAACAGCAATCGGGTCCGCGTACAGCGGGTTCTCAGAGAGGCCGAGGGCTATCTGGAGCTGAGCATGCCCCAGACGGCGCTCGACTTACTGGCCGCCATTAAAGACCCGGGCACGTTTCGCGGCCAGCAGCTTTATCTTTCGGGCGAGGCCTATCGGGCGATGGACCGCTGCGCCGAGGCGGCCGTCGCGCTGGAGCAAGCCTCCGATCTGATTCCCAGCAAGCTCGACGTGTGGCTGGCGCTGGGCTGGTGCCGAAAGCGAACCGGCCGCATCGACCTGGCCATCGAGGCGCTCGAACGCGCCGAGGAAGTCAGTCCTGGCGAGGCGCTGATTCAATACAACCTGGCCTGCTATTGGAGCCTGGCGGGCAAAAAACAGCGCGCCCTGAAATATCTGACCCGCGCCATCTCGGCCGATTCGCACTTTCGCGATTTGATCGGCGACGAGTCCGACTTCGACCCCATTCGCTCCGAGCCGGAGTTTCGCGCGCTGCTCGAAATCATTGTCTAGTTCTGAACATTCTCGCGGGCGGCGGTGTCTTGGCGAGTGCCGCACAAAGCGATAGGCTGGTGAGGCAGCGTATTTTCCGCGGCCGAATGGCGGAACTGGCAGACGCACGGGACTTAAAATCCCGTGGGGAGTAATCCCCGTGCGGGTTCGAGCCCCGCTTCGGCCACTCAGCAGCCGCACGCGGTGACCGTCCCTTGGTCAAACGCCCGCCGGCGATTAGGATGTATGGGTAAGACTCCCCAACGCTGGCACGTCATTGGATGTTGGCTTACCTGGTCATCCGCGAAGGTTCCAAGTGGACCGATGTTTTCCGGCTCGTCCCCGGTCAGTCGGTGACCATTGGACGCGCCCCCACCAACCAGATCGTCATCAAAGACGAACGCTGCAGCCGCTGCCATGCCGAGCTGTTCATGTCGGGCGGGCAGTGGACCCTGCGCGATCTCGATAGCCGCAACGGCACCTCCGTCAGCGGCGTGCTGATTCAGGGAGACCGGGTGCTGGCCGCCGGCGACATCGTGCGCATCGGCAACTCGCAGCTTGCCTTCGTACACGACCTGACCAAGGCCTTTCCCGACGCCGCCAGCACCATGCGGACGCCCGAGGGAGAATCGACCGCCGCGCCGGGCGCCGCGGCGATCGCCGGCGAGTCGAGCGTGCTCGACGCCGCCGAGCCGGCCACCATCACTCACCGCCGCGGCCAGACGCGTTACCTCGAGCCGCAAGAGGAAGACGCCGACGCCGGCGCGTCGAAGGTCGGTCGCTCGGCCGCCAAGCTCTGCCGCCTGGCCTTCGAGCTGGCCAAGGCGCCCGACGCCGTGGCGATGGCCAAGCTGGCGTTGGCCGGGCTGTTTGAAGGCACGCAAATGGACGCCGGCGGCCTGCTGCTGCTGCGGCGCGAGCTGGCCGGCGAACCCACCGCCGCCGATCTCGACCTGGTGGCCTCGCGCACCGACACCGACTCGCCCTATCACCGCGTTTCGCCCTTTCTGGCCGCCACCGTGCTCCGCGAAAGCGAAGCCGTGATGGCCCGCAACATCATGGGCGACAGCAAGCTGGGCAGCCGCGACAGCAAAGGCGACATGTCGGCCAACAGCGTCATTTGCGCCCCCATCCGCCGCGGCAAAAAAGTGTTCGGGCTGATTCACCTGTATGCCACGGTGTCGAACCGCGTGCCCGACCCCGACGATCTGGAATTCACACTGGCCGTGGCCGACACGGTGGCGGTGGCCTTGCAAAACCTGCATCGTCGGCAGGAGCTGGCCGAAAACCTGAACCAGATTCGCGACGAGAACGTGCAGTTGCGCGAGCGGCTGGGCGTGCAGAGCGAGATCATCGGCAAGAGCCGGGCGATGGCCCGCGTGACCGAAGAGGTGGGCCGCGCCGCCCCCACCAGCGCCACGGTGCTGGTCCGCGGCGAAAGCGGCGTGGGCAAAGAGCTGGTGGCGCGGGCGGTGCATTTTTCCAGCCCGCGCCGCAAGGGGGCGTTTGTTTGCCTCAACTGCGCCGCGCTGTCCGAGAGCTTGCTCGAAAGCGAATTGTTTGGGCACGAGCGCGGCGCTTTCACCGGGGCCGTCAACCGCAAGATCGGCAAGTTCGAGGCCGCCCACCAGGGCACGCTGATGCTCGATGAAATCGGCGAGATGAGTCCCACCATTCAGGCCAAGTTTTTGCGGGTGCTCGAGGGTCACCCCTTCGAGCGCGTCGGCGGCAGCGAGCCGGTGAAGGTCGACGTGCGCGTGATCGCCGCCACCAACCGCGACCTGGAGAAAGACGTGGCCGAGGGGCGGTTTCGCCGCGATCTTTACTTCCGGCTGCACGTGCTCGAGGTGTATGTGCCGCCGCTGCGCAAACGGCCCGAAGACATTCCCGAGCTGGCTCATTATTTCTTCAACAAATACAACCTCGAAACGGGCCGGCGGCTGCGGGGTTTTACGCCCGAAGCCATGGACCAGATGGTGCGTTACCGCTGGCCTGGCAACGTGCGCGAGCTGAAGAACGTGGTCGAACGGGCGATCGTGCTGGCCGCCGGCGATTTTATCGACCAGGAAGACCTGATGCTCTCGAAGCTGCCCACCACCGGCGACACCGGCGAATCGCTGCCGACCGGGCAGGAGTTCAAGCCGGTCTCGCTGGCCGAGATGGAGCGGCGGCACATTCTGGCCACGCTCAAGGCGACCAACTGGAACAAGAGCCAGACGGCGCAACTGTTGGGCATCGAGCGCTCGACGCTCGACCGCAAGATCCGCCGCTACGAGCTGGCCGAGTCGCGCCCCGTCGGGCGGTTGCCGTAAGCAGCACAACGCCGCGGTCGGCGTCGGTGGGGCGCCGCGTTCCTTCAAAGAAGCTGGCGGGGCGGTTAACATGGTGTTATGGAACCCAATGATCTTCGCCATCTGGCCGAGCGATTGCTGCGCGGCGACTTGTCGGTCGATGACTTCACCGGGCGGCTCGCGCAGCGCCCCATCGCCGATGTCGGCGTGGCGCAAGTCGATCTCGATCGCGCGCGGCGCTGCGGATACCCGGAAGTGGTTTTCGGGCAAGGCAAAACCGTCGATGCGCTCACCAAGATTTTCACGGCGTTGATCGACTCGGGCGTCGACGTGCTGGCCACCCGCATTTCGACCGAGCAAGCGTCGCCGTTGACCGTGTCGTTTCCCAGCGGCGTTTACAATCCGGTCGGCAGGACGCTGCGCATTCCGCCGGCCGGCGGCTCGGCCAAGCCCACGGCGTCGCAGGGCCACGTGGCGATCGTCACCGCCGGCACCAGCGATCTGCCGGTGGCCGAAGAAGCCCGCGAGACGGCGCTGTGGATGGGCGCGCGGGTCACGCTGGTGCAAGATGTGGGCGTGGCCGGGCCGCACCGCTTGCCCGCCCGGCTGGGCGAACTGGCCGGCGCCGACGTCATCATCGTGGTGGCCGGCATGGAAGGGGCCTTGCCCAGCGTGGTGGGCGGATATGTCAACTGTCCGGTGATTGCCGTGCCCACGAGTGTGGGTTACGGCGCCAACCTGGGGGGCATCGCGGCGCTATTGAGCATGTTGAACAGTTGCGCGGCGAACGTGACGGTGGTGAACATCGACGCGGGCTTCAAGGCCGCCTACGTGGCCGGCATGATCGCCCGCCGCGCGAAATGCCAATAGCTCTTTCCCCAGAGAAACGCCATGCACCGACCAATCGCACCACTCGGCATCGCCGGGTTGTCGCTTGCCGTCTTCGTCCAATGTCAGGGCGGCTTCGTCGTTGCGGCTGATGAGCCATCGCCGGCGCGCGACTACACGAACCGGCTGACGCGCATCGCCGACCCCTTGCCGCTGCTGGCCGACTATCCCGAGTTCATTCAGCCGGTCGAAGAGACTACGCGATACGAAGCGCCGCGGCTGGTCGATGACGCGAATGGCGAACTCGAAGTGCGCGCTTGGCGCTATTCGTACAACGCGCGGGGAATCATCGAAATGCCCAACCGTTTGCGGGCCGAGTGGACGGCGGTGATCGTGGTGCATCCGTGGGGCGTCGACGACGGGCAGGGCTGGAACACGCCGGAGCCGGCCGGCGTGGCCGATTTTTGCACGCCGGAAAAGAACCATCTCGCCGCGCGTCACACGCGCCAAGTGATCGACCCGTTTCTCAAGCGGCTGCGCGGGCGAGTGGGCTTGGTGATGTATAGCTTGCCCGGCCCCGAAGACCCGATTCGCCATAAGCTTTATCGTTCGTTCGCGCACACGCCGACGGCCGACGAGCGCCGCGCGGGCGCCGCCGAGTTGGAGCAAAAGCTTCGCTCGTTCGATTACCGCGGCGAACCGCTGGGCGAAGTGTTGAAGCTGTCGAGCGAGCGACCGGTGGTCGATTATTTCCAGCAGTTCTCGGGGCTGGATGCTTCGGCGCGGTTCAATCACGCGGGGTTTTGGGAGCTGCCGATTCCCGTGACCCGCGCCATCGACGTCGAGCCGAACGACGTGCTGATTTACGACGAGCCGGGCTACCCGCCGTTGAAAGAGTTTCTCACACGGCAAGGCATTCGGCACGTGCTGCTGACGGGTTATTGCACCGACATGTGCTACTGCCGCACCACGGCGGGCTACCAGAATCTGGCCCGCGACTTTAACGTGTTTCTGGTGGGCGACGCCACGTTGGCCACGTTTCCGGCCAACGCCACGCCCCGCTACGCGACCAACGCGCACATTTCGTTCGCTTCGCTCGATCATTTGATTACGCAGGTATCGTGGGTTCGTTTCGGCGACGGCGAGCATGCGAAGTGAGGCTTGCAATCGGAAGAGAGGATGAAGCAGGACCTCGTTTATTGCGAGACCGTAGGGCGACCTTCCTAGGTCGCCCACCGTGGCAATAATTTAAAGCCGCATGGACGACCTAGGAAGGTCATCCTACAAGCCGTTTGCGTCCTCTATACCAAAACTGATCAGAAGCACTTACCGATGCTGAACCGCAACGATCGAAACAAGCTTTCTCGCCGTCAATGGCTGCGGGCCGCGGCGGCGCTGACCGCCGGCGCGGTGACGACAGCGCGGGGCGACGAACCGCGGCGCAAGGCCCAGATCGCCATTACTTTCGACTTGGAAATGAGCCGCGACTATCCGCGCCACGGCATCACGCATTGGGACTACGAAAAGGGCAATCTCGACGAGCCGACCAAGCACTATGCCCTGGCGGCCGCCCAGTTGGTGAAACAGGCCGGCGGGCGGATGCACTTTTTTTGCGTGGGACGCGTGCTCGAACAGCCCGACGTCGAGTGGCTCAAGACGCTGTCCGCCGACCATGCGATCGGCAATCACACCTACGACCATGTCAACGTCACCGCCGCCACCGCCGAGGAAACTCAGTTCCGTTTTCGCCGCGCGCCCTGGCTGGTCGCCGGCCGCACCGCCGAAGAAGTCATCGTCGACAACATTCGGCTCACGCGGCTGGCGCTGAAACAGCGGGCCGGCATCGACGAGATCGGCTTTCGCACGCCAGGCGGATTCGCCGACGGCCTGGCGCCGCATCCGCGTCTCCAGCAAATCTTGTTGGACCTCGGTTACCGTTGGGTAAGCAGCAAATACCCGGCGCATGCCAGCGCGCTCGACGGCGATTCGCCCTCGGTGCAGACCTTCGCATCGATTGCCGCGGCCCAGCAGGCGGCGCAACCGTTCACTTACCCCAGCGGACTGATTGAAGTGCCGATGAATCCCATCAGCGACGTGACCGCGTTCCGCAGCGCTCGCTGGAAGCTGGCCGATTTTCTCAAAGCCACCGAACACTCGGTAAAGTGGGCGATTGAGACCGGCGGAGTTTTTGACTTTCTGGCGCATCCTTCGTGCCTCGTCGTCGAAGATCCCGAGTTCGAGTCGGTGCGACTGATGTGCGAGCTCGTTCGGCAGGCCGCCGATCGCGCCGAAATCGTCGATCTGACAGCGATCGCCGGGCGAGCAACAGGTTAACGTCTGATGGCTTCCGAACCTATTATTTTCATCACCGGCGGGGCCTCCGGCATTGGCCTGGCCATCGCGCAGGCCGTCGTCGCGGAAGGCTGGCGGGCGATCGTTGCCGACGTCGATCGCCAGAGCCTCGATCAGGCCGGCAACCTCCTTGCTCAGCACCGCGCGCTGGCGCACTTCACCCGGCTCGATGTGACCGACGAAAACGCCGTGCGGCAGCTCATCGCACAGTGCGAGGAAGAAACGGGCCCGGTCACCGGCCTGGTCAACTCGGCGGGCATCGGCGCCGACGTTCCTTGCCTGGAAACCAGCACGGCCCAGTTCCGAAAAATCATCGATGTCAATCTGATCGGCAGCTTTGTGGTGGCGCGAGAAACGGCCTGCCGAATGCAGCAGCGCCGGCGCGGCTCGATCATCAACATCGCCTCGGTGTCGGGCATTCGCGCCAACTCGGGCCGCGTCGCCTACGGCGCCTCGAAAGCCGGCCTGCTGCTCGCAACGCAAGTCATGGCCGTCGAACTGGCGCCCGTGGGCATTCGCGTCAATGCCATCGCCCCCGGTCCGATCGAAACTCCGCTCGTCCGCCAAATGCACAGCGAGCAGGCGCGTGCCCGATGGACTGCGGCGGTGCCGCAAAAGCGTTACGGCAGCCCGGCTGAGGTGGCCGCGGCGGCCATGTTCTTGCTCGACGACAGCCGCTCGGGTTTTGTGACCGGCCAGACCTTGTGTGTCGATGGCGGCTTCACCGTCGCGGGCGTCGTCGAACACTGACACAACCACCGGAGAAAAACATGGATCCCGCTTATCGCTCGATGGTCGATTTTTTGCACGGACTGGGCATTGAAGACGTGCCGCACTCGGGGGCCAAAGGGTTTCTCGCGCACCTGATCGGCGTGTTTCGCGATTTGGAAGCCTGGGGCTGCCCGCGCGACGTCTGCCGGGCAGGACTGTTTCATTCCATTTACGGCACCGAGTTATTCCGGCGGTGGGCGCTGCCGCTGGAGCGGCGCGACGAAATTCGCGCGCTGATCGGCGAGCGGGCAGAACGGCTCGCCTATGTCAATTGCTTGATGGACCGCTCGACCTTCGACGCGCTGCTCGAATCGGACGGGCCTTACCGCATCGGCAACCGCGAGACGGGCGAAACAATGGAACTTTCGCGGGCCGATTTTGACGATCTGGTGCGTGTCCATCTCTGCGACTGGCTGGAGCAAGTCGCCCGCTCGGCGCATTGGGACTATCGCTTCGACGCATATCGCCGCATGGCCCAGCGCTTGGGCGGCGTGGCGCAAGACGCTTACGACCGCGTATTTGCCCAGGCCCCCAGCGGCATCGACCCTTAGCAACTCGCGAGACATACTGTGTACGCCGCCTTCCGCACCATTGCCGCCACCGTCGCCGGGCTGCTCGTCGCGTCCATGCTGGTGATTGCGGTCGAGCTGTTTAGCGCCGTGGTTCATCCTGTGCCGGAAGGTTTTGGCAACACCGCCGACGAAATATGCCGCCACGTCGAGCGCTACCCGCAATGGGTCTTGGCCGCGGTGGTTCCCGCGTGGACCGCCACCGCCTTCGTCGGCGCGTGGACCGCCAGGCGACTGGGCAACCTCGTTTCGTTGACAATCGTCGGTTTGCTGTTACAGGCATCGCTCGCATTCAATGTTGCGATGTTGCCCTACCCGCTCTGGTTCAAAATTGCCAACCTGATGGCGATCCCTGCCGCCATCTTCGCGGCGACCATACTAGCAACGCGCAACAATCGTCCCGGCCGAGCAATGATTGAGCGCTAGAAAGGCAACCAACTCCGGCCTTCCTTTCCTGTTTCCGCGTGGCGTCAGCCGCCGAAGGCGGCGGACGCCCCCCGGATACAAAGGTGAATGGGTGAGGCGATGCGATCTAGCTTCCAATCATCGCCCGACCGGGACAAGCCCGGATCGTGGCGGCCTGACAGTGTGCCGAAGCCCAGGCGCGCATCGTTGCCCGGGCGTAACGCTACGTCAGGCTGGAAAGCCTGACCTACGCGCGCTACACGCGCAACAGCTCGCGCGCCTGGGCGATGCCCGGAGCGGGTTTGCCGTATTCGCTGGCGGTCACACGGGCCAGCGCCACCAATTGACGCCAGCGAAACGCCGGACGCGTGTGGGCAAACTCATCGCTGGTGGTGCGATAATACTTCTCGGCGTGCAACGCGCCGTCTTCGCTAATGGCGTACTTCAAGAGCAAATCGAACACCCCGCGCGGCTCGAAGCCGAGCTCGCCGTATTGATGCACCAGGGCGCACGCGCGGTCCTGGTGCTGCTCGCGAACGGCCCCATCGAGCTCTTTGAGCAGCGTGGCGGCGTCGGCGGCGGCGATGGTTTCGAGCTGCTCGGCGTAGGGCCGCGGCTTCCACTCCAGAAAATCTCCGCCCCGCTCCACTCGATCGAGCGCCACTTGATAGCCGGCCATCATCAAGCTGGCCACTTGATTGCGCTGATTGCTCACCTGGGCGATGTTGCGCCAGGCGTTGGCCGAGTCGCACGCGTGTACGCCGATCGAATCGCCATGAACGCTGCCCAGCGGCTTGTCGGGCTGCGCCTGGCCTTGCGGGCGTCCCGCATCTCGCAAGACAAGCTGGTTGGCGGCCACCGAAATGGCTTCGCCCACCGCCTCGGGCGACATGCCTTCGGCCAACGCGGCGGCCACCGCGTCGGCCGCTTGCTCGGGCGTCGAGTTGAAAATGGTTTGGCTCATCCGATCGATCCAGGCGTCGTCGGCCGCTCGGCTGCCGCGCGGCTTGCCCACCAGATGGTAATCGTCGAGCAGCTTGGGCAGCAGCGTGCGGGCCTGCGCGCGGCGGTTCGCCGCCCACTCTTCGTTCTTGACGCAATAACGCACCGACTGCCGCAGCATGGTTTCGGCCTGCTGGCGGCCGACCAGCCCGAGCATGTCGTACGACCGGTAGGCCAGCACGATGCGATGCACGTCGGGGCTTTCTTCGACGGTCATCATCAATTCGTTGAAGGCGTCGTCGGCCGAGCGCGCGGCCGCCGCCGCCAACGCGCCTTCGGCGGCTGTTGCGTCGCGGCGATGAACGGCGTCGCGCAGCGCGTCGGCTGAAAGCCGCCCTTCGGCCAGGGCGGCGGGTTTTACAGCGTGCAACACCTCGTTGGTCCGGCCGCCCACTTCCTGCAAACGGGCCGCATTGCGATACAGCACTTTCAACACCGGCAACGCCTGGCGTTCGCTCGGCAACTCGCCCGCCATGTGATAGGCCGGCAGCATCGCCATGAAGGTATGGAAGCCCACATAGTCTTCGCCGCCGAAGGCACGCGCGTTGGCCAGCGCCGCGGCGGCCACAAGCTCGCGCAGCTCGGCGCCCGACTGGAGACGCTCGACCGCGATCGGCAACAGCCGTTCGGGCGGAGTCTCCTGCATCAAGGCCACCAGGGGTTCGAGGGGACCGAACGACAACCTATCGTCACCCTCGTCGGCCAGCGCCGGCGACAGGCCGAGTTCGATCGCCATGTGGTAACCCACTCCGGCGATCAACATTCCACGCCCCACTCCCGCCAGGAATTCACGTCGATTGGCGCGCTGCATCGTTTGGCTCCTTGAAAAAGCGACCCTCAACTTCCGCCTTATCAATATAACCCGGGAACGTTACAAAGCGTATACAATGAGCCTCGTTGAAATGTAAATGAGCGGCGGACACGAAGAAAGGTCGTGCTACGCGCCTTGGTCGCTGGCCTCTTTGCGATACACCGCGCCTTGATTGATTAATCGAAAGCCCAGCTTCTCATAAAGTGCCAGTGCCGGAGCGTTGCGCTGCATGGCCTGTACTTGCACCAGCGAGATGCCCTGCGCATGAAGCTGGCGCAACGCCTCGCCCAGCAGAAACGTGGCGATTCCTTGGCGGCGAAACTCGGTCTCGACCTCCAGCTCGATCAGACCCGCCGCCTGAACTCCCCAACTGCCCGACAGCGGCTCAAGCGACCAAAAGGCGGCCGAGGCCACCACGCGGCCCACCTCGCGCAGCGTGAGCTCAAATCGCGTATGCTCCAGCCCGCTCCAGGCGCAGGCCTGCCACCAGGTACGGGGCGGCGGATCAAAGATCGCTTGTACCGTCGATCGCCGACGGATTTGCATTTGCTGCCGATCGACCAGCGGACGAAAACCGGTCAGATCGCGCTCCAGCACATGAATGCGATCGATCTCGCGATAGCCGTGCGCGCAAAACAGCCGCTGCTCGCCGGCGTCGGAATCGAGCACGCCGGGCA
>DASVHB010000223.1:0-7026 GCA_036379195.1 Pirellulales bacterium | reverse complement strand
AAGACACTACCTTCGTTCGAGCGCCGCCCACGCCGCTCCGGGTTCGGCGACGACCGTCACCGCCTCGCCGCTGGTCGGGTGCTTGAATCCCAGCGCGCGGCCATGCAGGGCAATGGCCCGCAATCGCTCGTCGGCGTGCTGCTCGCCGAAAGGCGCCTCGCTGCCATAAAAAGCATCGCCCAACACGGCGTGGCCGCGCGAGGCGGCCTGCACGCGAATCTGGTGCGTGCGCCCCGTTTCCAGTTCGATTTCCAGCCACGATCCCCACCGCGTCATGCCCAGCGTGCGATAGCGTAGCACGGCAAGCTGCGCGCCGGCATCGCCGGGCGCCACGATCTCGGCGCGTGGGCGACCGTAGATCTTGCGCATATGATCGATCCAAGTTCCCTCGGGCGGCTGCACCTGGCCTGTCACACAGGCCCAATAGGTCTTTTGGACCTCGCGCCGCTCGAACTGGCGCGAGATCTTAAACGCCGCCCGGCGGCGGGTGGCAAACAGCATGACGCCCGAAACCGGGCGATCGAGCCGGTGCGGCACCGCCAGGTAGACGTGATCGGGGCGTGGGTCGCGCCTCGCCAACCAGGCCCTGAGCCGCTTCTCAAGACTGTCGAACCGCGGCGGCGCTTGGGTGGCCAGCCCGGCGGGCTTGAGCACCACCAGGCACGGACCCGATTCGTAGAGCAACTCGATCTCGCTCACACCTGACTGGCCGCCGGAACCACAAACGGGGCCCGATACTCGCGGGTCAAAAGCTCGTCGGCCGCCGAATTGGCCACGAACTTCTCCGCCGACGGATCAAACTGCAACGCCGCGCCCAATCTGCCGATGGTGGTGTCGGGCACGCCGTTGGTTTTCAAATGATCGGCGAATCGCTGGAAATCTTCCGAGGCCTGAGCATAGCCGTTCAGGCGGCCGGCCATCTCCGCCAGCGGCGTCTGCTGACCCAGACGATACGAGATATTGCCCAGATGGCACAGCGCGCTCGATAGATGCCCTTCTTCGATGTCGGCGTGCAGATCTTCTTTTCGGCGACTGCGGACCGCACTGAGAAAGTTGCCGAAATGATCGCCGCCGGCGTGAAAGGTCTTCGTCAGCTTGCCATCACGGTCGAAAGCCGCGCCGCCCTCATAGCTGGTCAGCACGACGAAACCTTCGGCGCCCTCGAAGATGACGCCCACTTTCGCGCCGCGCAGCGGTTCAGTCGGAAGCCCGCGCACTTCGAACACCAGCGTCTTGCCGCCGAAGTCGTGAACGATCATCTGCGTGTTGGCGGTTTCGCCCGCGTCTTCGTAGCCAAACCGCCCGCCATAACTCACTACGCGCTGCGAGAGCGTATTGACGCCCAGACCCCACCGGGCGATGTCCATCTGGTGAATTCCCTGGTTGCCCAGGTCGCCGTTGCCGTAGTCCCAGAACCAGTGCCAGTCGTAATGAAACTGTCGCCGGGCGGGCGGCTTCATCGGCGCGGGGCCAAGCCACAGATTGTAGTCCACGGTCTTCGGCGCCTCATACGTGCCCTTGGGGCCGATCGAGCCGCGCGATTTGTAACACAGGCCGCGCGCCAACTTGACCTCGCCGATCTTTCCGGCCTTCACGTAGTCGATGGCCTCAATGGTGCCGCCCATCGACCGGCATTGCGTGCCCGTTTGGCAGATGCGTTGGTGGCGGCGGGCGGTCTCGACGATCCGCCGGCCCTCGCTCACGTTGTGGCTGACCGGCTTTTCGACATACACGTCTTTGCCGGCCTGCATGGCCCAGATGGCGACCAGCGCGTGCCAGTGGTTGGGCGTCGCCGTGCTGACGACATCGACCGAGGGATCGTCGAACACCTGCCGCAAGTCTTGCACGTATTTGGGGGCGTGCCCTTGCCGCTTGGCCGTTTCTTCCACGCGTTTGCGGCCAATTTCCTCATCGGCATCGCAGATGTAGGTGACCTCGGTGTTATGCCCGTTTTTGGGATTCGAGTAGGCGGCCAGGTGGCCGTTGCCTTGGCCGCGAACGCCCACCACCGCCACGCTCAGCCGATCGTTGGGGCTTTTCGTGGGTCGAAGCTCTTCGGCTTCGAGCACCGCCGGCGCGCCGGCCGCCAGAGCGGCAGCCGTGGTGGCCAGCATCGACTCTTCCAGAAACCGGCGTCGCGAATATTGGGTCATGGTCGTCCTCGCATAGTTCAGGGCCGATGAATTTGTATTCCCCCAAGGTAATCAGCAGCCTAATCCACGGCAGCACTTTCCGCCAGTTCCCCCGCTTCGCGGCAATATCTTGGCCGCGAGTCGGCCCCCTTGGAAGCCCGACGCGTAAGCGAGGGAAATCGGTCCTTTCCCTCGCTTACGCGTCGGGCTTCCAATGTGTAGCTCGCCACTATTTCACGGCCGCGACGCGGCCGTTCCCGCTCGTGTAAGCCGGTTGGCCTTCTGTATAATGCGGCGGCGAACTTTCGGTCATTCAACTGCTGTGACCTACGACGGTAGAGAGACATGAGCATCAGCGCAGCTCCCCAGACGACCCAACAATTGCGCCAACAGATTGCACGGCTGCCGCGCACGCCGCTGGCTCACCTGCCGACCCCGTTGGAGCCCTTGCCGCGGTTTTCGGCGGCGCTGGGCGGGCCAATGGTTTGGATCAAGCGCGACGATTGCACCGGCTTGGCCTTTGGCGGCAACAAAACGCGCCACAACGAATTTATCTTGGCTCACGCCTTGCAACTCGGCGCCGAAAAACTGCTCTGGGGAGCGGGCGTGCAATCGAACAACTGCCGGCAAACCGCCGCCGCCTGCGCCAAACTGGGCCTCGCTTGTCATCTCATGCTGGGCCGCGGCGGCCACTCCGACGAAATCCAGGGAAACCTGTTGCTCGATTATTTGCTGGGCGCGACCGTCGAGATTGTCGATCTGCCGCTCGGACCTGAGCTTTACGAGCGCATCGCCCGGCGCGCCGAGCAGTGGCGGGCCGAGGGCCAGCGCGTCTATTGCTGGGACAACGCCATCGTCAAGCCGCGCGCGGCGGTGAGCTATGCCCTGTGTCTGGTCGAGATCATCGAGCAAACCACCATCGCCGGCGAGAATCCCAGCGCCGTCTACGTCGCCTCGGCCGGCTCGACCGCAGCGGGGCTGCTGCTGGGCAAAGCCGCCTTGGCCGCGGAACTTGCGGTACGGATCGTCGCCCCCATTCGCTGGCCTTGGGACCACGCCGCCGACCTGGCCGCCACCGCCAACCAGGCCGCCGAGCTCATCGGCTTGCCCGCCATGGTCGAGCCGGGCGATGTGGAAACCACCGACCGATATCTGGGCGACGGCTATGGAATTCCTTCCGCCGCCGGTCAGGAGGCGCTCGACCTTCTCGCCCGAACCGAAGGCATTCTGGTCGAACCGGTCTACACGGCCAAAGCACTGGCCGCCATGATCGACGACGTGCGGCAGGGGCGTCTGCCGCGCGACCGCGCTGTGATCTTCCTCCACACCGGCGGCACCCCGGCGCTATTCGCCTATCGCGACGAGCTGCTGCGGCATGGCTAAGGCGAATGGTTCTCGGCCGCACAGCTTCTGGAAGTCAAAGGGCCGCCGCTCCGCGGCGTTACATTGAACGCGCATCATCAAAACTGACGCTTGGGGTTGGTATCGCCCGCAAAAGCTCACCAGATTTCCTGGCTTCGTGGCACGGCCGTTGCAACCCTCGTTTTAGCCAGGCTTGCCTTAATCGGGCGGTTCGGCAAATGCCGAAGAGTCCTGTAACAGCGTCATTGGCCACCAGGGGGAAAATCGTGACCAGGCACTTTGTCATTTTGGCGGCAATCATCGCGGCGTCGGCCAGCTCCACCGTGCTAGCTCAGCAATCGCGCGGGCCGCAACGCGGGCAAAAATCGTCGATCAAAGTCAAAGCCGATCAGGATCAGCCGCCGGCGCCCATGTCGCTGTCGGAGATGACGCCCGAAATGTGGCTCTACCTGCAGGAGCTGCGGCGCTACGACGATCCGCAGATGGCGGTGCGGCGTAAGGCCGAATTCCGCGCCGATCAACGCCGGCGGCGCATCGCCTCGCGCGAATGGTTCGGATTGTCGAACATGCGGCCCAGAGCCAATCCCACGCCCTGGTTCGGCAGCTATTCGCCCCAGTGGGGATCGAACGACGTCCTGCGGCCCGATCGGTGGACCGCCAACGGCCGTTTGCCCATGTACGGCGCACGCCGCTAATGGCCTGCGCGCGAGTACCGAACGCGCCATGGTCGCCGTTCGCTCCGCGAAAGCAGCGCTACTTTCGCGGAGCGAAAGGCGACAATGGGGCTTGTCCACTCGTCGCGCAGGGCTAATTGGCCCGCATTGCGCACTCGTTCACAAACCCGAAGCGCAAGCGAGGATCGCCATTGAACTTGCCTCGCTTGCGCGTCGGGTTAGTGATCGCGCCGCGGCTGTGGCAACGCGACGCGGCTAAAACAAGTCCGCCGGGTCGAGCGCCATCACGCGGCGCATCGTCAACAAGCCCGAGACCAGGCACATCGCAATGCTCAGCAGCAGCGCGATGGCGGCGATCTCCAGATGCACGCTCACCAGCAGCCCGGTCAGCCTGGCCACCAGACTGCAAATCAATTGGCTGACCACAATGCCCGGCACAAACCCCAGTAGTGACAACAGCAACGCCTCTTTCAGCACCACGCCCACGAAATACAGCTTGCCGTAACCCATCGCCTTGAGTGTGGCGAACTCGGGCAGGTGATCGGCGATATCGGAGTACAAAATCTGGTAGCAAATGACGGTGCCCACGATAAAGCCCATCAGCGTGCCTAACCAAAACACGTAGCCGATGGGCGTGCTCGTCTCCCAAAACCGCCGTTCCTGCTCCTCAAACTCTTGCTTGGTGAAGATCGTCACGTCGGTGGGCAGCAGCCGGTGCAACTGCCGCTGCACCTGCCGCGGGTCGTGGCCCGGCTTGACGCGCAACACGCCCAGATCGACTTCTTCCAACGGATCTTTGCCCACCGCACGCTCGGGAAAAAGCTGCCGGTAGGTCAGGTCGCTGGTAATCAGGTTGCCGTCGTTGGCAAAGTCGGTGCCCAGGGCGAACTCGCCGATCACTTCCTCTTGCCGCTCGGCTAGTTCGATGGTTTTGCCCGGCTCGACGTCGCCATATTCCGGCTTCGAGCGGACATCGAACAGCACCTTGTCGGGAAGCTGCAACTGGTGCAGCAGCGCGTTGACCGTGGGAAATACAAACACGGGGTGATCGGGGTCGAACGCCAACACGCGAATCGGCTGCCCTTCGCCGGTCTGCGGGTTTTTGATAATCGCGAACCGCGTTTCGATATAAAGCGGATCGGCCGATTCGACGCCATCGCAGGCCAGCGCCTGGATCAATCGCCGCTTGTCGAACGTTTCGCGCACCACAATCGTGTACTTGGCCGCACTGGTCAGAATCAGGTCGGCGTTGGTTTTTTGAATGACCGCCACCGTGCTATCAAACAGGGCGCGGCGAAAGCTCAGCTCCATGCTCATCAGCAGCACGGCGAAACCGATGCCGGCCAGCGCCAGCGCCAGCCGCTTCAGGTCGTGCGTCAGGTTTCGCCAAGCCAGCGGAGTGCGTCGCATGAGCATCGGCTCGGAACAGGTCGGCTCAAAACAGGTCGGCGGGATCGGCGGAGTTCACTTTGCGCAGCGAAGCGATGCCCGAGATCGCGCACATCGCCACGCTGGCCAGCAGAATCGACAGCGACAAGCCCATGCTCAGCCGCATGGGAATGTGAGCGCCCTCGGCGGTCAGCCAGTACAGCAGCCGCGAAATCAGCCAGCCGGGCGCAAAACCCGCCACCGCCAGAATCATGGCTTGCACCAGCACCACCCGCGCCAGCCGCCACGACGAATAGCCCATGGCTTTGAGCGTGGCGTACTCGGCCAGGTGGTTGGCGATATCGCTGGAAAGCACCTGGTAGACAATGGCGATGCCCACGATGAAACCCACCAGAACGCCGAGGGTGAAAATCACGCCCACGCTGGTTCGCTTGACCCAGTGTTCGCGTTCACGGGCAATGATTTGTTCGCGCGTGTAGACGTCGACGTCGGGCGGCAAGCGGCGGCGCAGTCGGTCGGCCACCGCCGCGGGGCTACTGCCCGGCGTCACGCTGACCAGCCCGAGACTGACTTCGCTAAGCTTGTGATGGGGCGCCAATTCGGCGAAGGTGCGGTCGCTGACCACGATGTCGCCGTCGGCGCCGAAGCCGGTGCCCATGGCGAACTGGCCCACCACTTCGATCTTTCGCCCGCCCACCTCCAGGTCGGGGTTGTCTCGCCACTTGCCGAACTGCTTGCGCGAAAAACTGTCCATCATCACGTGCCCCTGTTCCTTCAGCGCGGTCAGATCGGCATCGAGCTGGGGAATGCGGAAGGGCCGGTCTTCCAGCGGAAAGGCGATGATGAAGATGCCGCGCCGCACAGGGTTTGGCTCGGAAGGGGCGTTGTTGAGCCAGAAGTTAAAATCGAGGTATAGCGGCCTGGCCGCGGCCACCCCCATGACCGATTCGGCCTGAAACAGCCGCGTCTGCGGAAATGTGCCGGCCTTCGATATATAAATGTACTGCGGCGAGGTCAGCAGGATATCGAACCTGAGTTGGTCGTAAATCTGCGTGGCGGTGGCCCGCACCGAGTTGAGAAAACCCAACTGCATCAGAATCAGCACGACGGCGAACGCCACGCCCGCGGTCGCCACCAGCGTGCGCGTTTTGTCGTGCAACAAGTTGAGCCAGGCCAGCGGCGTTTTCATGTATTGTCGCCTTTCGCTGCGCGAATCGCGCATGAACATTGCTTTGTGCGGCCGGTGGCTGGGGCAGAGTCTTGGCTGCGCAAAATTATCGTTTTGAGGTGCAACCAAGTCGAGTGTTATGTGCCAGATTTGTTCCGCTCCGCCACCATCCGGGCTTGGGATTTGTTGATTTAATCGTTGAGGCCTCTAGGATTCGGTAGCGGGGGGTAACCCGCCTGGGTTCTTGGTCTTAGCATACGTGACTACCGTGAACGTTAGGGAAACATGGGCGCGAGTAGTG
>DASVHB010000222.1:0-2715 GCA_036379195.1 Pirellulales bacterium | reverse complement strand
CGTTGATTGCCGACGAGCGACCCGATGTCATCACGTTGCAAGAAAAATTCGACGAAGAAGGCATGCGCCAGGTGCTCGGGCCGAAGTGGCAGGTCGAGGTGACGCCCGGCATTCTAGTGGCTACGCGGTTTCCGATCGTCGACCGCGAGGTGTTCACCGACAGCGAAGCCGCGTCGTGGCGGACGGTGGCGATCGACTATCGGATGGAGACGCCCACCGGCCTGATCGACTTTGTGGCTGTTCACCTCTATACACCGCGGAAGGGACTGGAGGCGATCAAAGACCGGCATTGGGCGGGCATTGAGGGCATGCGGGCCAATCTGGCCCGCCGCGACCGCGAGTCGGCCGACCTGCGCCACTGGATCGACGCGATGAAAGGCCCGGTCATTGTGGCGGGCGACATGAACTTGCCGGACGAAAGCGCCATTTTTCGCCGCGATTGGTCGGACTTTGCCGATGCCTTTGCCACGGGCGGGCTGGGCTATGGCTTTACGTACGGCTACACGACTTCGGGCAAGTGGTATGGCATCCGCATCGACCATATTTTGGCCGGAGCCGGCTTTCGCGTGCAGCGATCGTGGGTTGGGCCACACGTCGGCTCCGACCATCGACCGGTGTTGGCGGCGTTGGAACCGACGAAGCCAGTCGGTGGGTAGGTTGCAGGGAGGGGGGGAGTGAAGAGTGAAGGGTGATGAGTGATGAGTGATGAGTGTGAAATCGCCGGGAAAGACCGATGAAGCCAGTCGGTTGGTACGATTTGGGAACAGGGGACCGAGGCCCGGCGGTGGCGGCGCGTGTCGGCGAATTTACCGATGTCGATTGTCAAAACCGATGATCAACACCAACCCGAGGTTGTTCTGACCGCGCCCGATGAAACCAAGCCCTTGCGCGTGGCGCACGTGGTGCTCTCGCTCGACGTCGGCGGCCTCGAACGATTGGTGGTCGATTTGGTGCGCCAAGGGGCGCAACGCGGTCAACGCGTGGCGGTTGTTTGTCTCGAGCGGCCGGGCATGCTGGCCGACGAGGCCCGTGCGGCCGGGGCTGAGCTGTTCTGCGTCGAAAAGCGGCCTGGTTTGCGGCCGGGCATCATCGCGCACTTGGTTAGGCTTTTGGGCGAATTACAACTCGACGTGGTACATACCCACCAGATTGCCGCGCTATTGTATGCGGGCGCGGCGGCGCGGAGATCGGGCATTCCAGCCGTGATTCACACCGAACATGGCAAGCATTACGCGCGGCGGCGCACACGCTGGTTGGGGCGGTTGGCGGCGCGATACGCGCAGCGATTCTGCTGCGTCTCAGGCGACATTGCGGCGGCCGTGCGCGCCGCGCGGGTCGCGCCCGAGGCAAAAGTGATGGTGGTGCCAAACGGCATCGACGTGGAGAGATTCAGAGGCCAGAGGCCGGAGGTCGGAGATCAGGGCACGGAAAAAGATTGGGATTCAGAGATCAGAGGCCAGGCAAGCGAAACGGCGTGGAGTCGGGGCCCTGGCCTCCGGCCCCTGACCTCCGACCCCTGCCTCACCATCGGCACGATCGGTCGGTTGAACGAAATCAAACGCCAAGACGTGCTGCTACGAGCGTTCGCGCGACTCGTTCGCCGTAGATGCCACCCTCACCCTAACCCTCTCCCGGAGGGCGAGGGGATAAGAGATCTGCGGTTGCTCTTGGTCGGCGACGGGCCGATGCGCGGCGAATTGGAACGCCTGGCCGAGGAGTTAGGAATCCGCGCGCAGACCCAGTTTGCTGGTTACCAGGCGGTCCCTGAAGAATATCTGCGACGGATGGATATCTTCGCGCTCACGAGCCGCTCGGAAGGCATGCCGCTTTCCATTCTCGAGGCCTGGGCGACGGGCGTGCCCGTCGTCGCCTCGCGCGTGGGCGGCGTGCCCGAGTTGATCGACGACGGCCTGACGGGAAGGCTTTTTGCCAGCGGCGACGACGCGGAATTGGCACACGTCTTGGAAGCGTTCTGCGCCGATCGGCAATTGCGCGATCGCCTGTCGGCGGCCGGGCTGGCCCGCGTGCAGCGCGACTTTAGTTTGACGCGGATGGCGGCGGAGTACGAAGCCATCTACCGAAGTTTGCTTTCCGCCCGCCGGCAGCCAGCAGGGGCGCGAGAATAACGAGCCGAAGAAAACGATGCGCATTCTCGCCATCACCAATCTTTACCCGCGGCCGGGACACGAGCGGATTGCTCCATTCAATCGGCAACAATTTCGCGCGCTGGCTGAAAGCCACGTGGTTCGCGTCCTTGCGCCAGTGCCCTGGCATCAAGCACTTAGGGACCACTGGCGGCGGCGTCCCACACCTGACCACTATACGAATGCAGATGGAATCGAGGTCAATCATCCAATCTACTATTACCCGCCCGGCTTGCTGCGGTCACAATATGGCCGGTTTTATTTGCGGAGTATTCGCGGTGCCGTACGCATCGCGGTTCGGGAGTTTCGACCCGACGTGTTGCTAAGCTGCTGGACGCATCCTGATGGTTGGGCGGCGGCCCGGTTGGCGCGTGAATACCGACTGCCGGTAGTACTCAAAGCGATTGGCAGCGACGTCTTGGTGATAACACGTGAAGCGCGGCGGCGCCGCCGTATCGCCGAAGCCCTGCGGCAATCGACCGCGGTGGTAACAGTTTGCGGCGATCTGGCCGACCACGCCGTCAAGTTGGGTGCCGCGCCCCACCGGGTGCAGGTGGTGTCCGAAGGATTG
>DASVHB010000221.1:0-4515 GCA_036379195.1 Pirellulales bacterium | reverse complement strand
TACCGTCAAACGCCGGATACCGATTTTCTTCGCAAGCTCGAGCGCGCCGGGCTGTTCAGCCAAACCGATGCCGTCGTGCAAGCATCGACGCCCGACGAACGGCAGGCGCGCATCGACGCTCTGCCCGCCGACGAGAAGGAGGAGCTGCTCCGCAAGTTCGAGCGGTTCGAGCGGCTGCCCGCCGCCGAGCAGCGCCGCCTATGGCAACTCGAAGCCGACATTGAGCGCGATTCGAAAGTGGAGCAGTTTCACACGGTGCTTCGTGCCTACCAGCAGTGGCTCGATCAGCTTGCGGGGTTCGAGCGAGCGGAGTTGATGGCGTTGCCGGCCGATCGGCGGCTGGCGCGGATCAAGCAACTACGTGCGGAAGAAGAACGGCGGCTCTCGCCCGACGACCAGGCTGTTTTTGCCCAGTGGGTCGAAGAGAAGCTGCTGGAACGGATGCGACCCGCTCAACGCGAGCAGTTCGCCGCGGCAAACGCGAAGCTGCCCGAGAACCGGCGCCGCCAGGAAGTCGGCAAGGCGCTGCGCAGGCTGATGCAGGCGGGGCGCTCGACGGCGTCTGCTGGCAAGTCGCCCGACAAAAAGCCGAAGCCGAGACCGCGCGCGTTTTGGAATGCCCAGGCCCGGCAAGAGCTGGCTGGGCGGCTCTCGCCAGCGGGCTGCCAGCAACTGGAAGCCGCCGGCGACGAGGCTGCGCAGCGAAAACAGATTCAGTCGTGGGCGCGCGAAGTCTTTTTCACGCCCGCTGGCGGACGCGACCTGAAGTTGCCCTCGCCGGAGATCGGCGATGCGCGCATCCAACAGTTTTTCGAGCAAGAGATCGGCTCTGCCGAACGTGCCCACTTACTGAGCTTGCCGGCCGATCAGATGCAACGGCAGTTGCATCGGCTCTATCACCAGGCGCATCCAAAGTGAAGCGCGTGCCTGCCGTGCCTGCCTTGATCTACTGTCGCGCGATGCGGCCCAAGATTTGGTGCAACTGCGGTTGATAGGCCGGCTTCACCAGGTGGTAACTGATGGCCGCTTGCTGCGAGCGCGCAAAGTCGCCTTCTTCACTGTATGCCGTGACCGCAATCAGAATCGGTCGCTCGTCGGCCGATTGGTGGATGAGGCGGGCCAAGCGCCAGCCGTCCATATCGGGCAAGCCGATATCGATCAGCACCACTTGCGGACGATATCGCGCCAGCACACTGAGCGCCTCTTGGCCGCTGCTACAGACGCGGCAGTGATGGCCCCATTGATGCAATTGCTTGGCGAGGCTCTCGGCCGTATCGAGATTGTCTTCGACCACGAGCACGCGCAGCGACTCGACGCACTCGGCAGACCGCGCCGGGTTGGGCTTGGCGCGGGTGCCGGCTGGCGTCGAAGCCGATACGTTTCGCGTCCGCAGCGCTGCTTTCGTTGGATAGGTCACGATCCCGCCCCCCACGATCGCGTGTGGCTGAGACAGGCCGGTTGCGGCTTGCATCGCGGGTATATCGACGTGGTGGGTTTCGCAAGGCACGGGCGCGTCCCTTCAGTTCCGAAATCTGCCGGAGCAGGTAGAGCAATCGTCGTGCCTTGTTCCGCCTCGAGACCAGCCGCTTGCAAGTTATCGGCGATGTGGTGACTTAAAGGCATATGAACAAGGCGGTTGCGTCAAGACCCTCCGTGGCGTCACGTCGCTAACCATCACCGGCACAGGCGCAGGCCCCTTGGTGTCCGATGTTCATCCGGCAACCAGAAGAGCGCGAGTTGCGCTTTACGCCTAACCAATCGTACCGGCGGGAGCGATGGCTTGCGTTTTCTCGCAACCGACGACGCAGCCTACGCGATCGGCAAAGTTTACGGCGTCGGCCATCCTGGCAAGACGAGCGGCCGAGCGGAGCTACGGCCGATGACCGAGTCGTCCGGGCCGAGACCGGCGCCGACACAGCCGGCGCGATTGACATAGATATGGTCGTCGCCTTCCGGCAGCCACGATCGCTTAAGAAAGGCCACGTGCGAGTCTTCAAACAAGACGTTCTGCCCACACGAGTCGTGGTTTTGGCTGGCCCTGCCCGTCGGATCGTCGGGCGAGTCGGCCATCAAGGCGAACCGAGCGCGGCCCTGGTTGCGATGTCCGAGGTATCTGCCCCCCACCACATAACCGAACGTATAGCCGTAGCTGCCGCCCATCGTGCGCTGGACGACCACGAGGCGCCGGGGTCCGGCTCGGTGAAGCTCTTCCAGCGCTGGCACGCGAAAATGATCGGGCGACTCGGCCAGCGCCGATGCGGGACAAACGAAGACCGCGGGATCTTCCACCAGCCGCAACTGAGAGAGCATGGGCGCGTAAACGCCCGCCGCCGCCAGCGGCCCGCGCTCGGGCACCAACGGAAAGTACCCGCCGTGAAAGTCGGAATACTGCGTCAAGGCCACGCCGATCGATCGCAGATTGTCTTGGCAGCCCAACACCCTGGCCTGAAACCGGCTGTTGGCGATGGCGGGAAACAAAAGCATACAGGCGGCGATGAAGATGCCGCCGCCCACTAGCAAGTCTTGCACGCGCCAGCCCGACACCGGCGCCCCGATTCGGCCGCTCGTCGCGGCGGCGCGGGCGGCCACATAATTGCAGGTGCGCGCCGCCAGATCGCAGGGAGGTTCGATCGGCGCGCGATCGTCGTCTTCCCCGAGCACTTCCAGTTTTTCACGCAACCGCGCCAGATCGTATTGCAGCCCGGCGTCGTCAGCCAACCGGGCATCGACCCCTTCTTGTTCCGCCGGCTCAAGTGCTCCCAGCAGGTAGCCGAGCAAGTGCTCTCGCATGGGCTATTTTTCTCCGGAAAGTTGGGCGTGCTTCCATGCCTCGTTCAGTCTCAAAATTGCGGTATGCAACCGGCTTTTGACCGTCCCGACCGGAACTTCCAACACCTCGGCCGCCTCACGGTATTTCAGCCCCTGATAGTAGATCAACGTCACCGCGCTCAACAATGTCGGCGGCAGTTGGCTGACTGCTCGACGGATCCAATCGCGTCGTTCGTCGGCCTCTAACTGATCCGAGGGCCCCGTTTCTTTGCTAATGAGCAACTCCACCAAGCTCCCCACATCGTCGTCGTCGGCCGTCGTGCGACGATCGAGACTGACCATGCGGTGGCGTTTGTTCCGTCGCTGCGCGTCGATGGCCTGGTTGGTGGCAATGGTATACAACCACGGCCGCACCTTTCGCCCGGCCTCGAACTGACCGCATCGCAAATGGACTTGCAAAAAAGCCGCCTGGAAGGCGTCTTCGGCCATCACCGGATCGCCCAAGAACCGCCGCAGGTAGCTATACAACTCTCGCTCGTACCTCCGAACCAACTCGGCAAACACCTGACGATTGCCGCCGGTACGGTAAGCCAACAAGAGTTCCTCGTCGGTCATTTCCGACCAGGTTCGGCTCACCGTCGGTCTCGTTCGTTTCGGTGCGATGGTTTGACTCATCATTTCTACGGCCCTCGCAGCCGGCGGTTCGGTCCTTGGGGGCGAAAAAATGATTTTCGGCCCGAAGTCCTTGTGCGACCGGTTCTTAAGATTTGAACGCCGTCGCCGGTTGGCGACTTTGTTGTTGGATGTGCCAGTATGACAGGTGCGACGTTGGCTTCCTATGGTGCCTGCATCACTAAGCAACTGCCATGCCTGACTGCAGGACAGTGTCGCTGCCGCCGATTTGCGTCCTCGGAAATGGCTGCGATAATCCACGGGTGGCATTGGCTTTAGCTCGCGCCGGCGGCCAGCAACGCGGCACCCAGCGCCCATCGCCAAGATCCGCCATGGCGCTCTGTAATTATTGCCACCAGCCATCAAAACGATACAGCAGGCCCAAGACGGAGGTAAACCACCATGGTGCTGCGGCGCGTGCTCGAACCCGAAGTGATGGACAACGCCGACGACGCGCGCGATTACGACCGAATGGACCACGCGGCGGTCAATCGACAGTTTGTCGACGATCTGCTGGCTACCATCACGGCAGCCGGCCTGGAGCCCGCCGATTCGGAGGTTTTGGACCTAGGCACCGGTACGGCCCAGATTCCCATCGAACTTCTGCGGCGCCGGCCATTTTGGCGGGTGTGCGGCGTCGACCTGGCGGCAAGCATGATCGAACTCGCCCGCGAAAACGCCGCGGCGGCGGCCCTCAACCACCGCCTCCGGCTAGAGCAGGCCGATGCCAAGCGGCTTTGCTATGCCGATCAGGCTTTCGGCGTCGTCATGTCAAACAGCATTGTGCACCATATTCCGCAGCCGCGCGATGTTTTGGCCGAGGCTTGCCGCGTATTGAGGCCCGGCGGAGTCTTGTTTGTGCGCGATTTGCTCCGCCCAACCGGCGACGCGGAGGTGCTCCGGCTGGTCGAAACCTACGCGGCGGGCGCCAACGATCACCAGCGGCAGCTTTTTGAAGACTCGTTGCGGGCGGCCTTGAGTCTCGACGAAGTCCAGTCGATCGTGGCGGGGCTGGGCCACAACCCGCGGTGGGTAACGCAAACGAGCGATCGGCACTGGACCTGGGCTTCGCCA
>DASVHB010000220.1:0-2468 GCA_036379195.1 Pirellulales bacterium | reverse complement strand
CCGCGTAACAGCGAGTTCACTGTTTCCGGCTCGCTAACATTTAACGAAGCCGCGCCGCCGCCGATGCATGCGACGGTAAAGATCGTTGGCAAGTCGCCAAACGGCGCGGACATGACGGTATGGTCAGATAGCGCGCTTCCTGAGAAAGACGGACAACGCGGCCTTCGTTTCAAGTGTCGCGCTACCGCGCCGAGCGAATCGGGGCGTTACAAGCTACGCGCCAATTATGGAGGTCAGACGGTCGCTGAGTCGGAGCTTGACGTCCAGTAAGCGACGATTCATGGATTGTCATAGGCCGACCGGCGCCACATATCATCCGAGCCGCAAATCGGACGATGGCCGAACGCTTCACTTCGTCGCCGAAGCGGAGTTGAACGTCCAATAGCGCCTGCGCGCCAATCACCGACGGATAAGCAAGCGGCTTTATTCCTGGATCGTCACGGGCTGGTCGTGGCGCTCCGCAGCGAGCCGTTCGGCGGCATTTAGGTCGAGCTTGCCGTTGGCGTCTTGAAGAGTCGCGGTGTTGGCGAACCGTTTCCGCTCCGTCGATAACGATTTCCAACGCTCCATGACTTCGTGGCGGGCCACCGCGCGATGCTCGGGCGCGCCGGTGAAATCGTAGTCGATCGGGTAGCCCAGGCTGCCGAGCGAGCGGTAGGCCACCAGCCGCACGGCCGCATAGGGGTCGTCGAGCAGCCGGACCAACAGCGGTGGCAACCAGTCTTCGCCCGACGCCTTGCGGGCCGCGGGCCAACCGGCGGCATAGGCCGCCAACGCCCGCTGCACGGCGTCGCCCCGCAATAGCCACAGCACCGCGGCGGCAATCCGGTGATCGTCGTCGTCCAACTCGGCCGCCGGCTGGCCATACCATGTGTTCAGATTCTTGGAAGTCCACTGTAGCGTCTGATCGAGATGGCACAGATTGCAGGCATTGGGCCGGCCCGTGGCCAGCGTCGCCGCCACGCTGGGGCTGCTGATTTGATGGCTGCGGATGCCTTTAAAGAGCCCGTAAGTCGTGTGTGGCATGTGGCAGTTGTAACACAGGCTGCCGCTGGAGTTTGCTGGATGATGCGTGTGGGCGACGAGCGTTTCGCGATACGAGTCGTGGCATTGGTAACAGGCATGGTTGCCGTCCATGCCGGCGGCCAACTGGTCGTTGGGATCGCTCTGGTGCAGCGAATGGCATGAGACGCACGTCATGCCTCCCCGCTGGTAACAGGCCGACTCGACCAGGCCGTTGTATTCACGGCCCGCCACGCGCACCATGCCGTCGGGCCAGAAATTGCCGGCGAAAAAACTCGCATGGCTTTCCTGGAACTCCGCTAGTTCTTCCGGCGCCCAACGGGCGGGCAGCAGCGTCAGTCGCGTGAGATTCAAATCGTCGCCCGGCCGAAATCTGCTGCCCGAGCGATGCCATTCGTCGAGCAACCGCTCATCGACGAACTTGGCCACGCTGTGGCAGTGACCGCAAACCTGCGCCGATCGCTCCGACGGCAAATGGGCCGGCTGGACGATGTTGTCGTCGGGAAATAACGCCGGCGCACCCAGACGCGGCTCACTTCCGACTCCGGCAACCGGCTGTTGTCCGCCACGGAGTGTCGGAGCTACTTTGTGGGCCTCGACGTGCGCTCGTCCGGGACCATGGCAGGCTTCACAGGCGATGCCCAACTCGGCCACCGTCGAATCGGCCGCCATCGCGCGTCGGTCGAGGTGGGGCTGGCCATTGACGCTGTGACAGAAGATGCAGGCGGCGTTCCAGGGTGTATCGACCTTTTTGCCCGGCGGCGTCAGAAAGCTATCGCCGATGGGCACCCAGCGACCAGGCTCGTCGGAATCGCCGACCAGCCACATCAGCGGCAGTTGGTCGAGCAGGTTGCCACTGCCGCCAGAGGCGGAGACGCCAGAGACGGAGGCACTGCCCCGCGCGACCCAAAAGCCTTGCATGTGGTGCGCGCCCGTGGTCATCACAACGCGGCGTTCGCGCTTTTCGGGGTCGCCTGAGTGAGCAGTCAACTCGACCCAGTATTCATCGCCGCGGCGTGATAACCGAGCGGTCGCCTCGCCCAGGTCGAACGTTTCGCCGTTGAAGGAGGCCTGCACGGCATCGGGCGTGGCAAGCTGCGTCATCTTCCGGTGATAGCTGGCGTGCCAACTGGCATATTGGCTCGGATGACATCCGCGGCAGGCCGTCGACGAAAGATACGTCCCGTCCAGTTCTTGCCGCGGCACGCCTTGCATCGGGGCGGCCGAACGACTGGCCGGACGCTGACGACCCAGCCAAACGACGGCCGCGAACGCCAGTACGACGACCGCGACGCCGACGGCGGCCAGTACCCTCGCACGGTGGAGTTCCCTCATGTCCGTCAGTGTAACCGCTTCCATTTGGTTGGCACTACTCTCGACGAGGGCGGTTTCTTTCACGGAACTCAAGTTGGCAGGCGTCCGGGAATGCCTCCGCGGGGAACGAC